>NZ_JBFWLZ010000017.1:0-2501 GCF_050251835.1 Diaphorobacter sp.
TGAAAGTGGCGGCTCTTGCGGCGCACGCTCCAGCCTGCGTGCAGCGGTGGCAGCAGGTATTGCTCGTACAGCTCTTCCAGGATGCCCGGCGCTCCGGCCGACAGGTCGTTGTTGAGCAAGATGGTGCAGGGGTCGAAGTCCTTGAGCCCCAGGCGGCGCTTGCTGCGGATCACCGGCTCCAGCGTCACCGTCTCGCCGTGGGGCAGCGTGATCACCGTGGTCTTCTTGATGTCCGGGCTGATGGAGCCCACGCGCACATTGAGCCCGGCCATGTTGAAGATGCGCACCAGCTGCGCCACGTTGGCCAGGTAGAAAGTGTTGCGCGAATGGTTCTCGGGGATGATCAGCAGGTTGCGCGCCTCGGGGCAGATCTTCTCGATGGCCGCCATGGCCGCCTGCACCGCCAGCGGCAGCATCTCGGGCGTCAGGTTGTTCCAGCCGCCCGGAAACAGGTTGGTGTCCACCGGCGCCAGCTTGAAGCCCGCATTGCGGATGTCCACCGACGAATAGAACGGCGGCGTGTGCTCCATCCACTCCAGACGAAACCAGCGCTCGATGGCCGGCATGGAGTCCAGGATGCGCTGCTCCAGCTCGTTGATTGGCCCGGTGAGCGCGGTGATGAGATGGGGAACCATGAAGAGCCCTCGGATGTGACGGAAAGTCGATGGCGACGATTGTAGGGATAGCCCCAGGCGCTAACGCCGCCAGAACGCCGGCGTCAGCAGCGCCATGAAGCTGAGTATCTCCAGCCGCCCCAGCAGCATGGCCAGGGTGCAGACCCACAACTGAAAGTCCGTCAGCACCGCATAGTTGGACGCCGGCCCCAGCAGCCCCAGGCCCGGCCCCATGCAGTGCACGCTGGCCAGCACGGCAGAAAACGCGGTGACCATGTCCAGATCGGTCAGCAGCAGCACCATGCTCAGCACGATCACCGTGCCGCCGTACACCAGCATGAAGGCCAGCACCGAAAAAATCATGCGGTTGTCCACCACGCGATCACCCAGGCGCACAGGCTGCACCGCACGCGGATGCACGATGCGCGTCATCTCGCGGCGCGCCTGCTTGAGCAAAATCAGCATGCGCACCATCTTGATGCCGCCGCCCGTCGATCCCGCACTGGTGGCCACCCCCGACAGCAGCAGCATGAACACCGGCGCAAACACCGGCCAGCTCAGGTAGTCGGTGGTGGCAAAGCCCGTGGTCGTTGCCACCGACACCACGTTGAACATGCCGTGGCGCAGCGCCTGCAGCGGGTCGTACACGCCCTTGGCCCACAGCAGCAGCGCCACCACCAGGCCGCCCCCCAGCAGCGCAGCCACGGTGGCGCGCATTTCAGGGTCGCGCCAAAAGCCCCGCCAGTTGCCCTTGCGCAGCGCAATGAAGTACAGCGCAAAGTTGCAGCTGGCGAACAGCATGAAGACCAGGGCAATCGCCTCCAGCAGCGGCGACTCGAAGTAGGCAAAGCTCGCGTCATGCGGCGACAGGCCGCCCAGGCTGACGGTGGCAAACATGTGCATGACCGCATCCGGCGCCGTCATGCCGCCACGCCAGAACGCCAGCGCGCAGGCCAGCGAGAACACCACGTAAACGCCCCACAGGCCCTTGGCGGTCTCGGTCATGCGCGGCGTCAGCTTGGTGTCCTTCACGGGGCCGGCGGCCTCGGCCTTGAACAGCTGACTGCCGCCCACGCCCAGCAGCGGCAGCACTGCCACCGCCAGAATCAGGATGCCCATGCCGCCCATCCACTGCATGAAGGTGCGCCACATGTTCACCGACAGCGGCAGCCTGTCCAGCCCCACCAGCACCGTGGCCCCCGTGGTGGTCAGGCCAGAGACCGATTCGAAGTACGCGTGCGTAAACGACAGCGGCCGGCCTACCGCATGCATCACCAGCAGCAGCGGCACCGTCGCAAACAGCGGCAGCACCACCCACACCAGCGACACCAGCATCACCCCGTGGCGCGGCAGCAGCTCGCGCCGGTGCGCATGCAGGCCAGCCCACAGCAGCGCGCCAGCCACCAGCGTGACCGCCATTGCCGTGGCGTAGTGCTGCCACAGCCCCTCGTCGGCCCACAGCGACGCCGCCAGAGGCACGCCCATGGACAGCGCAAACATGGTCAGCAGCGCACCGAGCACGCGCAGGACGGGCAGGACGTCGGACATTGCGGCTCCTGCCTTCTAGAAAAACGTGGCGCTCACGCGGAACTGCTTTTCCACCTCGCGCACCAGCCGCTTGTGGGGCAGGAAGAACACCACGTGGTCGTTGCTCTCGATCACCGTGTGGCTGCGCGGAATGATCACCTGCGGCTGCGCCGCGGGTTGCGGCTCGGCGCCCTCCTCGGGCAGGCCGCGCACGATCAGGCCCATGTGCACCTCGGCCGGCAGGTGAATCTCGCTGACCTTGCGGCCCACCACGCGCGAGCTCTTGCGGTCGCCGCGGGCCACGATCTCCAGCGCCTCGGCCACGCCGCGGCGCAGGCTGTGCACCGCCTGCACGTCGCC
>NZ_JBFWLZ010000017.1:2601-5088 GCF_050251835.1 Diaphorobacter sp.
ATGCGCGTGGGGATGTTGAACACCATCTGCGCCACCTTGCAGCACACCAGGTTGGTCTCGTCCTGCGCGGCGCAGGCGATCAGCAGGTCGGTGTCGCGCGCGCCGGCCTCGGCCAGCACCTGCGGGTCGATGCCGTTGCCCACCACGCCGCGCAGGTCAAAGCGCGCCTCCAGGTCGCGCAGGCGTTCGGCGTCGGTGTCGATGACGGTGATGTCGTTTTGCTCCGACACCAGACTGTCGGCCACGCTGTAGCCCACACGCCCTGCACCCAGGATGATGATCTTCATACGGAATAGGCCTCAAACCCTCTATGGCAGAGCGCTGGCAGCTATCAACACAATAGCAAACGAATCAACCCCGCACCTCGCCCTCGCCCAGCACCACCCACTTGAGCGACGTGAGCCCCTCGATGCCCACCGGCCCGCGCGCATGGAACTTGTCGGTGCTGATGCCGATTTCGGCGCCCAGACCGTACTCAAAGCCGTCGGCAAAGCGGGTGCTGGCGTTGACCATCACGCTGGCCGAATCCACGTCGCGCAAAAACTGCTGCGCATGCATGTGGCTGGTGGTCAGGATGGCGTCGGTATGGTGGCTGCCGTAGCGGTTGATGTGGGCAATCGCCTCCTCCAGCCCCGCCACCACCTTCACGCTGATGATGGGCGCGAGGTACTCCTCGCTCCAGTCCGCCTCGGTGGCCTCGGCCAGCTGCGCGCCCGGCACGGCGCGCAGAATCTGCAGCGCCTCGGGGCAGCCACGCATCTCCACGCCCTTGGCGGCATACACGGCGCCGATCTGCGGCAGAAACTGCGCCGCCACGCCGCGCGCCACCAGCAGGCCCTCGCTGGCATTGCAGGGGCTGTACTTTTGCGTCTTGGCGTTGTCGGCCACCTTCACTGCCATGGCGATGTCGCAGGGGTCATCGACATAGGTGTGGCAGTTGCCGTCCAGGTGCTTGATGACGGGCACCTTGGCACCCGCGCTGATGCGCTCGATCAGCCCCTTGCCGCCGCGCGGGATGATCACGTCCACATACGCCGGCATGGCGATCAGCTGGCCGACCACCTCGCGGTCGGTGGTCTGCACCAGTTGCACGCCATGCTCGGGCAGGCCGGCCTCGGCCAGCGCCTGCTGCACCAGTCTGGCCAGCGCCTTATTGGAGTCGATCGCCTCGGAGCCGCCGCGCAGGATGCAGGCGTTGCCGCTCTTGACGGACAGGCTGGCGGCCTCGATGGTCACGTTGGGACGGCTCTCGTAGATCATGCCGAACACGCCGATCGGCACGCGCATCTGCCCCACGCGGATGCCGCTGGGCTGCTGCCGCATCCCGAGGACCTCGCCAATGATGTCCGGCATGGCGGCCAGCTGCTCGCAGCCCTGGGCGCAGGTCTCCAGCACCTTGGGGGTGAGCTTGAGGCGATCCACCATGGGCTCGGGCAGCCCGGCGGCGCGGGCGCGGTCCAGGTCGCGGGCGTTGTCCGCCTGCAGCGCATCGACGTTGTCGCGCAGCAGGCGCGCCAGGGCCAGAAGTGCTTTGTTTTTAATAGCTGCAGGCGCTCGCGCCATAAGCGCTGACGCAGTTTTTGCCTGCAAGCCAAGCGATTGGGTGTATTCGGCGATGTTCAGGGCGGTCATGGGCGTGATTCTGACGCAGTTCCCCGCCCGAGGGGCGCGCCCTTGTGGATCAAGCCCTGCTGCAGGCCGCGCGGCAGCGCCGCAGCCAGCCGCAACCGTCAAAGCGGATCAATCCACGCCGCTCAATCCACGCGCCGCAGCTGCACGCGCGCGCCGGGCGCTGCGGCCACATGTTCCGTGCTGATGTAGCGCAACGTACCGCTGGCGTCCACGACGCGCGCCTGCAGGGCCAGATCGCCCGCAGGCTCGCCCGGCCGCACGGCAGGGCCGGCCCAGTCCAGCTGAAACGCGCTCGCACCGCCCTGCAACGGCACGGCAACCGGGATGGCATGGCGCGCCAGCAGCGGCGCAGCGGCGTCCTGGCGCCCCACGTCGCGCAATTCAACCGTGAGCACCAGCGCCGCGTCGCCGGGCGGCGCGTCGCCGGGCCACAGCACCTGACCTTCAAGATGGGGCATGTTCTTGGTGTGACCTGATGGGTGGTGAAGGTAAGGCGCCGCCCCGCCGCCGCTGGCGCTGGCCGATCGCCATCTGGCGCAGCGCATCCGCATGCGCCTGCGTAATGGCCAGCCCCGCGCGTGACTCCGCAAACAGCCACTGGCCCGCAGGGTTGACCTCCAGAAAATAATAGTCGCCGCGCGCATCCTGCTTCAGGTCGATCGCGCCATAGACCAGCCCCAGCCGCCGCATCAATGCGCGCAGGCGGTCAGCCAGGCTGGCGGGCAACTCCACCGCCCGTATCTTGGCCTGGCCTATCACCATGCGCATGTCGGTGGGGTAGTCGCTGTCGCGGGCGTCGATCTCGGCGGCGAAGATGGCGTCGCCGATCACGGTGACGCGCAAGTCCACGCCCTG
>NZ_JBFWLZ010000017.1:5188-63731 GCF_050251835.1 Diaphorobacter sp.
CCACCGCCCGTATCTTGGCCTGGCCTATCACCATGCGCATGTCGGTGGGGTAGTCGCTGTCGCGGGCGTCGATCTCGGCGGCGAAGATGGCGTCGCCGATCACGGTGACGCGCAAGTCCACGCCCTGTATGCAGCGCTGGAAGATCACCGGCGCCAGGCGCACCAGCTCCAGCCGCTGCAGGTCCTCGGCCTGCACCAGCCGCGTCTCGCGCCAGTCCTCGATGCTGGCGAGAAAAGGCTTGAACACCACGCCATCGCCCCGGTGCGCATCGCAGAACGCGCGCGCGGCATCGGGTGATGTGGTCACGCAGGTCGGCGGCAGCGTCAGCCCCACGGCCACGGCCTGCGTCCACTGCAGCGGCTTGCGGTGCGCGGCCTCGTCGGCGCCGCGGGGGTTGATCCACGGCGCGTCAATCGAGTCCAGCATGCCCAGCACGGCCTGCTCGGTTTCGCTGTGGGCAAACTGGCGCCGGTCGGCCGGCCCCACCGCCGGGTCGATGTCAAAGCCGCGCACGCGCCGCCACCACACGGCGTCCACCGTGGCCAGGTCGATGGGCGTGCCGCCCAGCAGCCGCAGCGACGGCGGCGCCTGGCCCGGCCAGTCAAAGGCCACAGGGCACCGGGCAGGAAAGTCCGACAGGTCAATACGGTGCACCGGCTCGCCTGCGGCCATCAGGCGGTCGCACACCGCATCGGTGTGCTCCTCGCCCGGGTAGGACACGACAAGAATCATGCCGCGCCCTCGCCGCCGCCCAGCGCGCGCCAAACCTCCAGCGCCTGCTCCAGCTCCTGCGCCAGCACGTCGGCGGTAGCCTGGGCCTCTTCGTGGGCTGCGGCCAGCTGCTCCAGCTGCGCGGCGGCCTGCTGCAGGGCCTCGTCACCCTGGCTGCCCAGGCCACCCATTTGCGGCTGGCGGCTGGCGCCCGCCAGCACGAACGGCGTGGCGAAGTCGCCCCCCGCCGGGTTGATCACCGGGCCGGGGCCTGGGCCGATCGGGTCGCGGCCCACTTCCTTGACGGTCTCGCGGATGGGGTCTTTGCCCACCTCTTTGATCGTGTCGCGGATCGGATCCTTGGCAATCTCCTTGACCGTGTCGCGAATCGGGTCCTTGCGCACTTCCTTGATGGTGTCGCGGATCGGATCCTTGCCCACCTCCTTGATCGTGTCGTTGACCGGATCCTTGCGTATTTCCTTGATGGGGTCCTTGCGCACCTCTTTGAGGGTGTCGCGAATCGGATCCTTGGCGATTTCCTTGATCGTCGGACGCACATTGGGGTACATGGCCAGCACCCCCGCGATGTCGCCAGCAGACAAGCCCGTGCGCTGCCCCATGGTGACGCCCGCCGGCAGCGGCACCCGCGGCACCAGCGTGGGCTGGCCGTTGGTCGAAAAGGCCGTTGCCGGGTAATGCATGATGGACGCAAAGTCGTACGCACCCAGGTCGTCACCGTCCTGAATGTGCTGGTTGAAGTTGTGCTGCATCGCCGGGTCGATGTTGGCCCAGTTGACCTGCACGAACTGGTCGCGGTCCTCGCGGCTTTGCTCGTGCCACAGGCCCACGGCGTGCCCGATCTCGTGAATGGCGTTGCCCAAGGTGCAGCCCGGGCCCAGCGTGATCGCCTGCGAGCCGCCTCGGCGCCCGACGAACGACGAGCAGCCGTTGCCAGGCACAAAACGCACAAAGTCCGGAAACTGCGCCGCATTGGCCGGCGTGCGCGCCACAAAGCGGATGACGGTGTTGGCCTCCCAGTGCGCAATGGCGTCTGTGACGCGCGCCTGGTTGGGCAGGGCGGGGTCTATCTCGTAGGGCACGCGGCCGTTGGCCCAGCGAAACTGCACGCCATCGGGGCTGGTGATGCCGATCGAGAACAGCACCGGGTTGCCCGATTCGTCCGACTGCATGTCGGCAATGCTGCCCAGAACGATGTCGCCCTCGAACATCGCCATGCCATCGACATCGGCATAGTGCAGCCACTTGCCCGTGGTGTTGTTCAGGCCGCGCAGCCCCACGAACGCCGTGCCCGCCAGGGCGCCCGAGCGGCATTCGCACTGGTCGTCGCCACCGCCCGCATCGCCAGACTTGCCGGCCGCGCCGCGCCCCGTGTCTTGATGTTTTGCCATGATCAATGCCCCCCTTCAGAGCCCGCAGCCACTTGCGTGGCAACCGGCATGTCGATGCGCGTATCGATGTCCGTATCCATGCGCCACCGGGGTGGGCTGCCTGCAGTCGTCAGAGTCATGCGAATCATGTCAATCCTCCTTGAGGGGTGTATCCCCACGCACAAAGTGCACACCCACACAGCGGCAACCGCCTGGATGCGCCCGGGTTTGCGCGGCAGCAGGCCGCGGCGATCCAGTGTCATGGACGCTTTGGGCAATCTCAAGCCAGGCGCGGTAACGCATATGCAACAAGCGTGTGTGGAACTGCCCGCTGGTGTTGCAAGTAGGTACCCAACTGCCCCGGCGCACAGCCGCGCAGCACCCGGCAGTCATGGATTCCCGCCTGCGCGGGAATGACGGCAGCGTTACCCAGTCGGGCATCGAGGAATGCCTGGATCCCCGCCTGCGCGCGAAGGGCAGGTCTGGATCAGTGCCTTGCCTGGCGGCTCAGCGCCCCGCCGGCAGTGCCAGCCGGCACAACTGCAGCGCCAGCCGCTGCAGCGCCTGCCAGCCGTCGGTGGGCCAGTCAGGCGCCTTCAGGCCTTTGACGATGCCGTCCACGGTGTGCGCAGACTGCAGCAGGCGGGCCAGGGCGGCGTCGCTGGCCTGGGGCAGCAGGCGCTCGAACTGGCGCTCTTTGTTACCCCAGATGCGGTTTTCGCGCAGGGCCATGGGCAGGGGTTTGCCGGCGTTCATGGCATCTTTCACGCGCTTGAGGGCGCGGATGTCCTCGGCCAACGCCCAGTGCACCAGCACTTCGGCCTCGCCCTCGGCCTGCAGGCCGTCGAGCATGCGCTGCACCCGCGCCACCTGGCCCGACAGCACCGCGTCGGACAGCTTGAACACGTCGTAGCGCGCCACGTTGAGCACGGCCGATTCGACCTGCTCCCAGGTAAGCTCCCCCGCGGGGTGCAGCAGCGCCAGCTTTTGGATCTCCTGGTGCGCGGCCAGCAGGTTGCCCTCCACGCGGTCGGCAAAGAACTGCAGCGTGCGCTGCCCCTCCTCGCCCGCCGCGACGCGCTGGCCCTGGGCAGCCAGGCGCTGGGCGATCCAGGCGGGCAACTGGGCGCGCTCGATCGGGTCGATCTGCACCGTGGCGCCGTGCGACTCCAGCGCGGCAAACCAGGCGCCGGTTTTGGTGGCCTTGTCCAGCCGGGGCAGCAGCACGATGGTCAGGGTGCTGTCGTTGCCGTCGGCCGCCTTGGCGATCTGCTGCAGCGCGCCCGCGCCGTCCTTGCCGGGCTTGCCGGACGGGATGCGGATTTCGATGATCTGCTTGTCGGCAAACAGGCTCAAGCTGCCGCCCGCGGCCAGCACGCCGCTCCAGTCGAAGTGCGCGCCGGCGACGGTGTGGCTGCTGCGCTCGGTATAGCCTTGGGCACGCGCCGCGGCGCGGATAGCGTCCAGCGCTTCCTGCTGCAGCAGCACCTCGTCGCCGTGCAGGGTGTAGAGCGGGCGCAGACCTCTTTGCAGTTGCGCGTCCAGCTGGTTCAGCGGTATTTGAGCCAAATCGGCCTCCAGCCCTTATTCGTTGAACGCTGATAGCTATTTTTACGATAGCAGAAGGCATGTGCTGCGCCACTGGCGCACGCCAATCCGCGGGCCGCCGTGGAGCTGGCTTTGCCAGGCCACTGGCGGCGTCCCCCTTCCCGCAACGCGCAGCGATGCGAGAGAAGGGGGAAGGCGCGAAGCGACTCAGGGGGTTGCACCGGTTTTCACTGCGGCCAGACGGCGCATGATCTGCTGCACCAGGTCGGTGCGCATGTTGCGCATCAGCAGGGCCTCTTCGCCCTCTTTGGACAGGGCGATGGTTTCGTTGTAGCTGATGTCGCGCTGCTGCAGCATTTCGGTGTCGGCAATCCATTCGCGCCCCTGCGGGTCGCGCAGGCGAAAGCGCACGCGCAGGCGCAGCTGCAGCTCGCGCACCTGGCCAGAGGCGTTCAGGCCCACGACCACGCGCTCTTGCTGCTCGGACAGCAGCTCGAAAATAGCCTCGGCCTGGGGCATCTGGGCGGGCTCGGTCAGCAAGGTGAGCCCGGTGCCCGCGCCCTGCAGCGTGCGCCGCAGTTCACGCGCCAGCAGCGAGCCGGCAGGCGCCTGCACGTACAGCGAGCGAAAGCCGAACTGCGGCACGCCGCGCAGGCGAAAACCGCAGGCGGTCAGGGTGGCCAGCGGCGCCAGGGCCAGTGCGGTGAGCAGGGTGCGCTTACGCATGACGGGTTGGTGCATGGCGATCTTCAGACGACGACGTTGACCAGGCGGCCGGGCACGATGATGACCTTCTTGGGCGCCTTGCCTTCGGCGAATTTCTGAAAGTCTTCGCTGGCCAAGGCCGCGGCCTCGATGGCGGCCTTGTCAGCCGTGGCGGCCACGCGGATCGCGCCGCGCAGCTTGCCATTCACCTGCAGCATCAGCTCCAGCTCGTCTTGCACCAGGGCGCCCGCGTCCACCTGCGGCCAGGCGGCGTCGAGCAGGTCGCCCAGGGCGCCGGCGTAACCCAGCTCGCTCCACAGCACGTGGGTGATGTGCGGCGTGGCCGGGTACAGCACGCGCAGCAAGATGCCGAAGCCCTCGATCAGCGCCACCTGGGCGCCCGCGCTGTCGGTGGCCTTGAAGTCCTCCAGCGCGTTGATCATCTTCATGGCGCCGGACACCACGGTGTTGTATTGCATGCGCTGGTAGTCGTACTGCACCTGCTTGAGCACGGTGTGGATCTCCAGGCGCAGCGCCTTGGCCTCTTTGCCGAATTCCACGTCTTTCAGGCTTGCAGCGCCTGCTGCGCTTGCGCTGGCAGCTACTTTATCCATAGCAGCCAGCTTGGCGCCAAAGTTCCACACGCGGCGCAGGAAGCGGTAGCTGCCCTCCACCGCCGCGTCGTTCCACTCCAGCGTCAGCTCGGGCGGCGCGGTAAACATGGTGTACAGGCGCGCGGTGTCGGCGCCGTATTTTTCGATGAGCTGCTGCGGGTCCACGCCGTTGTTCTTGGACTTGGACATGGTGCCCACGCCCTCATAGTCGATGGGCGTGCCCACGGGCAGCAGACCGTCACCGCTCTCAGCGGGGTTCTTGAGCTTGGCACCGATGATCTTGCCGGCCTCGTCGTGCACGTGCTCCACGTCGTGAGGCCAGAAATAGTCCTTGGCCCCCTTGGCCGTGCGGCGGCTGTAGATGTGGTTGAGCACCATGCCTTGCGTGAGCAGCCTGGTGAAGGGCTCATCGACTTTCACCAACCCCAGGTCGCGCATCACCTTGGTCCAGAAGCGCGCGTACAGCAGGTGCAGGATGGCGTGCTCAATGCCGCCGATGTACTGGTCCATCGGCATCCAGTAGTCGGCGCCGCCCGCCACCATCTGCTCGCCGTTCTTGGCATCGCAGTAGCGCATGAAGTACCAGGACGAATCGACAAAGGTGTCCATGGTGTCTGTCTCGCGGCGCGCGGGTTTGCCGCAGCAGGGGCAGTCCACCTTCAAAAATGCCTCGCACCTGGCCAGCGGGTTGCCGCTGCCATCGGGCACCAGGTCTTGCGGCAGCACCACGGGCAGGTCTTTTTCGGGCACGGGCACGGCGCCGCAGCTCTCGCAATGGATGATGGGAATCGGCGTGCCCCAGTAGCGCTGGCGGCTGATGCCCCAGTCGCGCAGGCGCCAGGTGGTCTTGAACTCGCCCAGGCCCTTTTGCTGCAGCGCGTGGGCGACGGCGGCCACGGCGTCCTGATAGCCCAGACCGCTGAAGTTGTCGGAATTGATGGTGACGCCGCGCTCCTTGTCGCCGTACCAGTCCTGCCAGTGGTGGAAGTCGAAGGTTTCGCCGTCCACCAGCACCACCTGCTTGATGGGCAGCTGGTACTTGAGCGCGAAGGCAAAGTCGCGCTCGTCGTGCGCGGGCACGCCCATCACGGCGCCGTCGCCGTAGCTCATGAGCACATAGTTGCCCACCCACACCTCGACCTGCTCGCCGGTGAGCGGGTGCGTGACGAACAGCCCCGTGGGCATGCCCTCCTTTTCCTTCAGGGCCAGCTCGGCCTCGGTGGTGCCGCCCTTCTTGCATTCCTCGATGAAGGCGGCCAGCGGGGCGTTGGTGGCGGCGGCGTGCTGCGCCAGCGGATGCTCGGGCGCCACGGCGCAGAAGGTCACGCCCATGATGGTGTCGGCGCGCGTGGTGAACACGTACAGCTTGCCGTCCTGGATCAGCTCGCCAGTGGCGTTGCGGATGTCGTGGGTGAACGCGAAGCGCACGCCAGCGCTCTTGCCAATCCAGTTCTCCTGCATCAGCCGCACCTTGTCGGGCCAGCCGTTCAAAGTGGCCTTGTCGTTGCCGATCTGCACATGGTCGAGCAACTCTTGCGCGTAATCGGTGATCTTGAGGTAGTAGCCGGGAATCTCGCGCTTTTCCACCAGCGCGCCGGTGCGCCAGCCGCGCCCGTCGATCACCTGCTCGTTGGCCAGCACCGTCTGGTCCACCGGGTCCCAGTTGACCACCTGGGTCTTTCGGTAGGCAATGCCCTTTTCCAGCATCTTCAGAAACAGCCACTGGTTCCACTTGTAATAGTCGGGGTCGCAGGTGGCGACCTCACGGCTCCAGTCGATGGCCAGCCCCATCGCCTGCATCTGCTTTTTCATGTAGGCGATGTTGTCGTAGGTCCACTGCGCAGGCGGCACGCCGTTTTTCAGCGCGGCGTTCTCGGCCGGCAGGCCGAAGGCGTCCCAGCCCATGGGCATGAGCACGTTGTAGCCCTGCATGCGCAGGCTGCGCGTGAGCATGTCGTTGATGGTGTAGTTGCGCACGTGGCCCATGTGCAGCTTGCCGCTGGGGTAGGGCAGCATGGAGCAGGCGTAGAACTTCTTCCTGCTGACGTCTTCGGTCACGCGGTAGGCATCGCGGGCCGTCCAGTGGGCGTGCGCGGCGCGCTCCACCTCGGTGTGGTTGTATTTGTCTTGCATGAGGCCTGGGTAAAGAAAACTGCAGGGAACTGCGTGTCGGCGCAGTGGTCACAATGGACTCCGGTGTGCCCGAGATTCTAGGCCCGCAGCCACCCTGCCCCCGCCGCCCGCACGGGCCGGCACGTCTTTGTCATTCCAAGGAGTTTTACCCGTCGTGACCGACCTTCCGCTGCCCGATTCGCTCGCCCTGTGGATGCAGGCCTCCATCGGCCTGGCGGCGCTGCTGCTACTGGCTTTTGCCGCGCAGGCCGTCACGAGATATGTGCTGCGTCATGCCATGCCGCGCCTGCGCAATCGCGTCGATTCGCGCCTGACGCGGGTGCTGTGGCACGACGAAGTGCTGCGCCGTGCGGCCCAGGTGGTGCCGCCGCTGATCGTCCATACCAGCATCCACGCCGTGCCCCACCTGCACCCGACGGCCGCCACGGTGATCGACAACGTGGCCGTGGCGCTGACGGTGCTGCAGGCGGTGCGCACACTCATCGCGCTGCTGGATGCCGCGCAGCAAGAGCACGGCAAGTCGCCCGGCGACTCGCACACGGCCACGCGCTCCATCAAAAGTTACGTACAACTGGGCAAGCTGGTGCTGACGCTGGTGGGCGCCGTCATCATCGTGGCGACGCTGATCGACCGCTCGCCGCTGATCCTGCTGTCGGGCCTGGGCGCCATGTCGGCGGTGCTGATGCTGGTGTTCAAGGACACCATCCTGTCGTTCACCGCGGGCCTGCAGCTGTCGTCCAACGACATGCTGCGCGTGGGCGACTGGATCGAGATGCCCCAGGTGGGCGCCGACGGCGACGTGGTGGACATTGCCCTGCACACCGTGAAGGTGCAGAACTGGGACAAGACCATCACCACCATCCCCACCTGGCGGCTGATGAGCGAGAGCTACCGCAACTGGCGCGGCATGAGCGAAGCCGGCGGGCGGCGTATCAAGCGCACCGTGCGCCTGGACGCGGCCAGCGTGCGCTTTCTGAGCGATGACGACATTGACCGCCTGTCGCGCATTGCCCTGCTGGCGCCCTACCTGGAGGAAAAGCGCCAGGCGGTGCATGCCGCCAACGCCGCCCTGGGCGAGCGCGCCTGCGCCCCCGCCAACCTGCGCCGTCTGACCAACATCGGCACCTTTCGCGCCTATGTACAGGCCTATCTGCGCGCCAATCCGTGCCTTCGCCAGGACATGACGCTGATGGTGCGCACGCTGGAGCCCACCGCCGAGGGCGTGCCGCTGGAGCTGTACTGCTTTACCGCCACCACCGCCTGGGTGCAGTACGAGGCGATTCAGGGCGACATCTTCGATCACCTGCTGGCGGTGCTGCCCGAGTTCGACCTGCGTCTGTACCAAAGCCCCACGGGCTACGACATCCGCGCCGGGTTGCGGCAGGGCTTGCAATAACCCCCAGCGTCGGCATCGCCCGGACGCGGGGCCGTAGCCACGCCAAGGACCACAGGCCGGTCAGCGGCGGTCCAGCGGCGGCTGGGCGACAAATCCGATGCGCCGCAGCCCTGCCGCATGGGCCGCGCCCATCACCTGCACCACGCGGCCATAGGACACGGCGGTGTCGGCGCGCAGCTGCACTTCGGTATCAGGCGCCTGGGCGGCGACCTGGCGCAGGCGATCAGCCAGCGCGTCGTCCGCCACGGGCGCATCGTCCAGATAGGCCTGCCCGGCGGCATCCACCACCAGCGCCACGATGCGCGGCGCGGTGCCCGGCTGTGCGCCGTCGGCCTTCGGCAGATCCAGGTGGATGCTGCTGGCCAGCAGCGGCGCGGTGACGATGAAGATCACCACCAGCACCAGCATCACGTCCACCAGCGGCGTGACGTTGATCTCGCTCATGGGCTGCGGGCCGGGGGTGCGCTCAAGGCGGCCGAATGCCATGGCGCTCACCGGCCCGGGTCGACGGCATGGGTGTCGATGAGCAGCTCGCGCAGGTCGCGCGCAAAGCCTTCCAGATCGGCCTCAATACCGCCGATGACGCGGCCAAACCAGTTGTAGGCCAGCACGGCCGGAATGGCCACCACCAGGCCCGCGGCCGTCATGATGAGTGCCTCGCCCACGGGGCCCGCGATGCGCTCGATGGTGATCTGCCCTGCCCCGGCCATGGCCGTGAGCGCATGGTAGATGCCCCACACCGTGCCCAGCAGCCCCACGAAGGGCGCTGTGGACCCCACCGTGGCCAGCAGCACCTGGCCGAACTGCAGCCTGCCCAGCACGCCGTGCAGCGCGTCGCGCAGCACGCGGGTCAGGCGCTGCGACAGCCCGCCCCGCCCGGCCAGCGTGGTGGGGCCCAGCTGCTCCAGCTGCAACGCGGCGCGCACCAGCGGCAGCACCAGAGTCTCGCGGTCAAAGGCCGGCAGGCGTTCGAGCGCGGCTGCCAGCGACGGCGCCTGCCAGAACGCGGCCGCGCTGCGCGGCACGTCCGCATGGGCGCGCCGCAGCAGGCGCAGCTTCCAGAAGATGACCACCCAGCTGGCCACCGACATCGCCAGCAGCAACAGCGCCGAGGCCTGCGTCACCACATCCCCCTGACGCAACCACTGCAGGCCGTCCATGTCCGCGGGTCTCCGACAGGCTTACTGAAGGCCCAGGACGTCGAACATGTCGAACAATCCCGCGCGCTGCGTGGCCAGGTAGCGCACGGCGCGCAGGCTGCCCTGGGCGTAGCCGGCGCGGCTGCCAGCCTTGTGCGAAATCTCGACGCGCTCGCCGGTGCCGGCAAACAGCACCGTGTGGTCACCCACGATGTCGCCGCCGCGCACGGTGGCAAAGCCGATGCTGTCTTGCCGGCGCTCGCCCGTGTGGCCGTAGCGCTCATAGACGGCGCGGTCGGCCAGCACCGTGCCCTGCGCCTTGGCGATCACTTCGCCCATCTGGATGGCCGTACCCGAGGGCGCGTCCACCTTGTGTTTGTGGTGCGCCTCGATGATCTCGATGTCGTAGCCCGTGTGCAGCGCCTGCGCAGCCATCTGCAGCAGCTTGAGTGTGACGTTGACGCCCACGCTCATGTTGGGCGCGAACACGACGGCCACCTTCTGCGCGGCGGCCTCGATCTGGGCCTTCTGCGCATCGGAAAAACCCGTGGTGCCGATGACCATCTGCACGCCCAGCCCGGCACATACGGCCAGGTGGGCCAGCGTGCCCTCGGGGCGGGTGAAATCGATCAGCACGTCGGCGTTCTTCAGCCCCTCGTGGAGGTCGGCGGTGATGGACACCCCGCTGGCGCGGCCCAGGAAGGCCGCAGCATCGGTGCCCACGGCGGGGCTTGAGGGCTGGTCCAGCGCGCCGGCCAGAGCGCAGTCGTCACTGGCCAAAATGGCCTCGATGAGCATGCGGCCCATGCGGCCGGAAGCGCCAGCCACGGCCACGCGGCGGGGAGCAGTGGAAGAAGAGGTCATGTCAGCAAGCACAAAAAGTTAGATCAAGCGCCCGGCATCCCGGGGGACGCTCAGCGGCTGGTGGATTCCAGCGGCGGGTAGCTGGTCGCAGGCCGCGGCGGGGGCAGTGTGGCACTGGGGGCGGCCGCAGGCTCTGTTTTGGAAAAACGCGCCAGTTGTGCCTCGGTGGCCTCCAGCTGCGGCACCTTGGGCTTGGCCACCTTGGTGGTGAGCGAAGCCACGAACTCGGCCTCGGAAGGCATCTCGTCTCCTTCAACGCGATCCATCACGTTGTCTTTGAAGAACACCGTCAGCTTGCGTGTCTGCGCCTCGACGCCGGGGCGCTGCAGGGTGAAGACGTATTCCCAGCGGTCGCTGTGGAACACGCTCACCATCAGCGGCGTGCCCAGAATTTCGCGCACCTGCAGGCGCCCCATGCCGGGCTGCAGCGCGCGGACTTGCTCGCTGGAGATGAAGTTGCCCTGCACCACGTCCGTGCGGTAAGGCGTAACCACGCTGGACAGTCGCCTGCCCGTGTCGGCGCAGCCGGCCAGCCCGACACCAATCAACACAACGGCGCCCCAGAGGGCGCCACAACGGACGGGAGCAAACATGGGTTTATGCATAGGGATATGATCCGAGTCATTGTAGCGGCTGGATTTTCCGGGCCTTGCGCGCAGCCTGCAGGGCGCCTCATGCACGCCTCATGCACGATTTCGCCCTGGCGCATCAAACACCTTGTCATGACGAATATCGACGAACTCAAAAGCACCGGCCTGAAGGCGACGCTGCCGCGCCTCAAGATCCTGGAGATATTCCAAAAGGGCGCCCAGCGCCACATGACGGCCGAAGACGTGTTCCGCGTGCTGCTCGACGAGCGCTCCGACATCGGCCTGGCCACCGTCTATCGCGTCCTGACGCAGTTCGAGCAGGCTGGCATTCTGATCCGCAGCAACTTTGAAGGCGGCAAGGCCATCTACGAACTCAACGAGGGCCAGCACCACGATCACTTCATCTGCACCGCGTGCGGCAAGGTCGAGGAGTTCTACGACGCCGAGATCGAAAAACGCCAGAACCTGATCGCCCAGTCCAAGGGCTGGGTGGTGCAGGATCACGCCATGGCGCTGTACGGCCAGTGCGCCAGCTGCGCCAAGAAGTAGCGATCAAAGGAGCAGCGTAGCCTCAGGAGGCGCCGCCGCGCTCCATGGCGCGCCGGTGGCGCTCCACAAACTCCTGGTAGGTGTCGATGCCGCGCAGCTGCAAGATGGTGTTGCGCACCGCGGCCTCCACCAGCACGGCAATGTTGCGGCCGGCGACCACCTGGATCACCGCCTTGAGCACCGGCACGCCCAGCACGTCCTGCGTCAGCGGCTCATAGGGCAGCCGCTCGTATTCGCGCTCCATGGTTTCCTTGCGCACCAGGTGCACGATGAGGCGCAGGCGCATCTTGCGGCGCACCGCGGTCTCGCCAAAGATGGCTCGGATGTCCAGCAGGCCGATACCCCGCACTTCCAGCAGGTTCTGCAGCAAATCAGGGCATTTGCCCTCGATGGTGGTCTGATTGATGCGAAACAGGTCCACCGCATCGTCAGCCACCAGGCCGTTGCCGCGGGTGATCAGCTCCAGCCCCAACTCGCTCTTGCCCAGGCCCGATTCGCCCGTGATGAGTACGCCCAGGCCCAGAATGTCCATGAACACGCCATGCATGGTGATGCGGTCGGCGAAATGCTTGGACAGGTACGCGCGCAGCACGTCGATGACGAAGGCCGCCGACTCGTGCGTGGCGAACATCGGGATCTGCGCCCGCTCGCACATGGACACCACTTCGTCCGGCGCAGCCTGGCCGTCGGCCAGTACCAGCGCCGGCGGCTCCAGCGTGACGATGCGCGCAATGCGGCGCTTGCAGTCCTCGGGCGTGGCGTTGGTCAGGTAGGCGATTTCGCGCTCGCCCAGAACCTGCACGCGGTAGGGGTGGATGTAGTTCAGATAGCCGACCAGGTCGGCACCGGATCGCGCGGCGCGCACCGCCACCTCGGTGAAGCGGCGCTCGGAAGCGCCCAGGCCGGCAACCCATTCCCATTTGAGGAGCTCACGGAACTCCTCGAAGACCACATCAGCGCTGACAACGTTGGGTTTCACGGCGGGCTGATGGCGAGAAGCGGGGTCAGCCGCCCTGGGCGGAGCGCCAGGTGGCAATCAGGGTGTGCAGGCCTGCAGCATCGGTGCTGGACTTGAGGCGCTCGCGCAAGGCGGTATCGCTGAGCAGCTCGGCGATCTCGGAGAGGATTTCCAGATGCTTTTGCGTGGCCGCCTCGGGCACCAGCAGAAAGATCAGCAGGGATACGGGCTGCTCGTCAGGGGCATCAAAACCAATCGGCTGGGCCAGCTGGAACACGGCCGCCATGGGCGACTTCAGGCCCTTGATGCGGCCATGCGGAATGGCCACGCCGTGCCCCAGCCCGGTGGAGCCCAGGCGTTCGCGCGCAAACAGGCTGTCGGTGATCAGGGCCCGGGACAAGCCGTGCTGGCTTTCAAAAAGCAGGCCCGCCTCCTCGAATGCACGCTTTTTGCTTGTGGCATCGACGCTCACGAGCACTTGTGCGGAAGGCAGTATGGAAGCAAGTCGATTCATGGTTAGTGGGCGCTGATTATGCACGCCTAGCGGAAACCCTGAAAGTGTATCCACCAGCAACAAAAAACCGCCCCGATGGGGCGGTTACCGTTTCGCCGCTGCAGCGCCGCCCTCAGGGGCGGCCCGGCGCGTCATCATGTCAGGCGGCTGCGCCGGCGGCCTGGACGGTGGCCCGAACCACGCCGGCCTGGTGATCCTGCAGACGATCCTTGTGGCGCACGACCATGCGGTCGAGCTTGTCCATCAATTCATCCACGGCCGCGTACAGGTCGAAGTGAGCGCTTTCCACGAACAGGTCGCTGCCCTTGACATGCAAAGTGCACTCGGCACGCTGACGTTTTTCCTTCTCCTTTTGCTTTTCCACGGTCAGAAGCACCTTGACATCCACCACCTGGTCGAAGTGGCGAATGATGCGTTCCAGCTTGGACGTGACATAGCTGCGCATGGCGGGGGTCACTTCAATGTGGTGACCGCTGATCGTCAAGTTCATACACAAGTCTCCTGTAGCTCAGGGTTGAAAAACACCGCCCTTGCCCTTCGGGACGGGCGGGAACTTGAATGCATTCAGGCCTGGATTCACTATGCGCCTGCCATCCTGGGAATGCAATGCGATCCCGCCCCTGGCACAAGGACTATGACAAAAGGATGTCGAACCCTCCGAAAACCGTCACAATTGTTTTCTTGCCTCGGCCCCGGATGCCGCAGCTGCAGCGCGCCGACCGCCGTGCCTGGCCGCTTAGAATTCGCAGCCCTGTCCGCGACCTGGCCGGGGAGGCGTTTGCCCTGTGCGCCGCTTCTTTCGACCGCCTTCCGCCTCACTATGACCCAGCCCAGCACCTCCGCCCTGCACACTTCCGCCCTGACCTCGCTGCCGCTGCTGGCGCGCGGCAAAGTACGTGACAACTACGCCGTCGGCACCGATCGCATCCTGATGGTGGCCAGCGACCGGCTGTCGGCCTTTGACGTGATCATGGGCGAGCCGATTCCCGGCAAGGGCGAGCTGCTCACGCAGATGGCGCTGTTCTGGTTCGACAAGCTAGGGCACATCGTGCCCAACCACCTCACTGGCGAGGCACCCGAGAGCGTGGTCACTCCCGCCGAGGCGCCCCAGGTGCGCGGCCGCTCCATGCTGGTCAAGCGGCTCAAGCCGATTGCGATCGAAGCCGTGGTGCGCGGCTACCTGGCCGGCAGCGGCTGGAAGGAGTATCAGCAGTCGCGCTCGGTCTGCGGCGTACCGCTGCCGGACGGTCTGACCAACGCTGCCAAGCTGCCACACAGCATCTACACACCCGCAGCCAAGGCCGCCATGGGCGAGCACGACGAGAACATCACGTTCGAGCGCACGGTGGAGATGGTGGGCCCCGAGCTGGCCACCCGCATCCGCGACATCTCCATTCAGCTGTACGAGGCTGCGGCCGCCATCGCGCTGGACAAGGGCATGATCATTGCCGACACCAAGTTCGAGTTCGGCCTGACCGAAGCAGGCGAACTGGTGCTGATGGACGAGGTGCTCACACCCGACAGCTCGCGCTACTGGCCCGTCGAAGGGTACGCCGAGGCGCTGGCCAAGGGCGAGAACCCACCCAGCTACGACAAGCAGTTCGTGCGCGACTGGCTGGAGCAGGCCCAGGTCAACGGCAAGCCCTGGGACAAGACTGCACCCGCACCGCGCCTGCCGCGCGAGGTGGTGGAGAAGACCGCCGCCAAATACCGCGAGGCGCTGCAGCGGCTCACAGCCTGACGACCGACGGCCGGGTGGCGCGCCGCGCCGACGCGGTCATCGCAGCAAAAAGGCCCCTCGCGGGGCCTTGGTCATTTCAGCTCAGAACCACGCTGGACAGCCGCCGGCGATAGCTGGCCACCACCGGATCCTCGGGCGGAATCTGACCATCGGCCACCTTGGGCTTGGGCGGCTCGATGATCTCCAGCACCGCCACATAGGCCTTGCGCGCAGCCTCTTCGTTCCAGGTCTTGTCGCGCATGAGGATTTCGAGCAGCTCGTCCATCGCGTCCGTCCAGCGCTGTTGCGCGATGAGCCAGCGCGCGCGGGCGAAGCGGGTGTCAAAGTCGCGCTTGTTGGCGGCGATCTTTGCATCAAAATCGGCCTCAGCTCCTGCGCCGCATGCGCCAGCAGCTACAAAATCCAGAGCATCCATCCACATCTTGAGCGCCCCCAGCCGGCGCGAGCCCTGGGCCTTGGTGATTACCGGCGCAAAAGCCACCTTGGCGTCGTCCTCGCGGCCCAGTTGCAGCAGCAGCCGCACGTAGTCAAAACGCGCCTCGTCGTTGGCCGGGTCGGTGGCCACGGCGCTTTGCAGCGCCTCCAGCGCACCCTGGGTGTCGCCCTCGGCCAGCGCTTCCTGGGCTTGTTCTTCCTGCTCCTCGGCCTGCAATTCCTCGGCGCTGGGCAGGTGTTTGTCAAGGAAGTTGCGCAGCAGGCCCTCGGGCTGGGCACCCATGAAGCCTTGAACAGGCTGGCCGTTGATGATCAGCACGCAGGTGGGGATGCTGCGGATGTCGAACATGGCGGCCAGCTGCTGCTCCTGCTCGGAATCGATCTTGGCCAGTTTGAAGCGGCCGGCGTATTCCGCCTCCAGCTTTTCCAGTACCGGGCCCAGCGTCTTGCACGGAGCGCACCAGGGTGCCCAGAAGTCCACCAGCACGGGCACGCTCATGGAGGCGGCAACCACCTCGGTCTCAAAGTTCTCTAGGGTGATATCGATCATTTGTGGCAGTCCCGATAAGGTGGCGCGGCGCGCCAGTTTCAACGCAAACTGGGGCAGATTTTGGGGCAATTTTGTGCCCAATGGAGGCTGATGGGCCATCTTGGCCTCTTGTGATTACCCACTTGCCAGCGCGCGCGTCGCGCCTCCCTCTTCGCGGCCGCGTTGCACCAGGGCGCGCCCGCCAAAAATGCAAGCCCTGACTGCTTGATCAGGGGGCGCGGGCGGCGCGGGGCGCCACCGCCGGCACAAACGTAAAATCACGCGCTTCACCCCCGGCGAGCGCACCGCGCGCACCTCCCACATGAATCCCATCCAGATTGGCGTGGTCATGGGCTCCAGCAGTGACTGGGACACCATGCAGCACGCAGTTGCCATCCTCCAGCAATTCGGCATCGCGCACGAGGCGCAGGTGGTCTCCGCCCATCGCATGCCCGACGACATGTTCCGCTACGCCGAGACCGCCGCCGGCCGGGGCCTGCAGGCCATCATCGCGGGCGCCGGCGGCGCCGCGCACCTGCCCGGCATGATCGCCGCCAAGACCACCGTGCCGGTGCTGGGCGTGCCCGTCGCCAGCCGCCACCTGCAGGGCGTGGACTCGCTGCACTCCATCGTGCAGATGCCCAAGGGCGTGCCCGTGGCCACGTTTGCCATTGGCGCGGCGGGCGCGGCCAACGCGGCGCTGTTTGCCGTGGCGCTGCTGGCCAATCAAGACCCCGCGCTGCGCGACAAGCTGGACGCCTTCCGCGCCGAGCAGACCGCCGCCGCGCGCGCCATGACGCTGCCGCCGGTGTCCGCATGAGCGAGCGTCAGACCGTGATCCTGCCCGGCGCCACGCTGGGCGTGCTGGGCGGCGGGCAGCTGGGGCGCATGTTCGTGCACGCCGCCCAGGCCATGGGCTATTTCACCGCGGTGCTGGACGAGGACGCCACCAGCCCCGCCGGCCTGGTGAGCCACCACCACATCCGCACCGGCTACGAAGACCCGCAGGGCCTGGCCGAACTGGCCAAGGTCTGCGCGGCCGTAACCACCGAATTTGAAAACGTGCCCGCCGCCGCGCTGGACACCCTGGCGCGCAGCCTGCCCGTGTCGCCCGCGGGCAGCGCCGTGGCCATCGCCCAGGACCGCGCGCGTGAAAAGGCGCACTTCGTGCAGTGCGGCGTGCCCGTGGCGCCGCATGCGGTGATCGAAACCGCCGCGCAGCTCGCCGCCGTGTCGGCCGACACGGGCGCCGCGCCGGACCGCCCCAAGCAAGCGAGCGCCCCCTCGGGGGGCAGCGAACCACACGCAGTGGGGAGCGTGGGGGCATCACTCTTGCCGGGCATCCTGAAAACCGCCCGTATGGGCTACGACGGCAAGGGCCAGGTACGCGTGACCACGCCCGCCGAACTGGCCGCTGCCTGGGATCAGCTGGGCCGCGTGCCCTGCGTGCTGGAAAAGATGCTGCCGCTGGCGCACGAGTGCTCGGTCATCGTCGCGCGCGGGCGCGACGGCACCGTGGTGCACCTGCCCGTGCAGCGCAACCTGCACCGCGACGGCATTCTGGCGGTGACCGAGGTCTATGAAGGAAATCTGCCTGCAGCGCAGCTCCATCAAGCGCTGGCAGCTGCGAAATCGGTAGCAGATGGTCTGAACTACGTGGGCGTGCTCTGCGTGGAGTTCTTCGTGCTGCAGGACGGCACGCTGGCGGTCAACGAAATCGCCCCGCGCCCGCACAACAGCGGCCACTACAGCCAGAACGCGTGCGACGTCTCGCAGTTCGAGCTGCAGGTGCGCTGCATGACCGGCCTGCCGCTGGTCCAGCCGCGCCTGCACAGCCCCGCCATCATGCTCAATCTGCTGGGCGACCTGTGGTTCCAGGGCGGCGGCGATGCCACCACGCCCCCGTGGGACCAGGTGCTGGCCCTGCCCGGCTGCCACCTGCACCTGTATGGCAAGGTGGAGGCCAAGCCCGGCCGCAAGATGGGTCACCTGAACATCACCGGCGCCACGCCCGAGGCCGTGCGCGCCACGGCACTCAAGGCGGCCGCCATCCTCGGCATCGCGCCGTTCTGAACAAAGGCCCACATGATTCTGGATGGACGCCTGGACGCCTCGGTGCAGGCCGCCGCGCAAGCCCTGGCGCGCGGCGAACTGCTGGGCCTGCCCACCGAGACGGTGTACGGCCTGGCGGCCGATGCCGACAACGATGCCGCCGTGGCGCAGATCTTTGCCGCCAAGGGGCGCCCCGCCAGCCACCCGCTGATCGTGCACGTGGCCGACGCCGCGGCCATCACCCGCTACGCCAAGGAAGTGCCGCTGTTCGCGCAGCAACTCATCGACGCCTTCTGGCCCGGCCCGCTCACGCTCATCCTGCCGCGCCTGCCCCACGCCGCAGTGGCCTCCACGGGCGGGCAGGACAGCGTGGGCCTGCGCTGCCCCGCGCACCCCGTGGCCCATGCCGTGCTGGCGGCCTGCCAGCGGCTTGATCCGCCCGTATGGGGCGTGGCCGCGCCCAGCGCCAACCATTTCGGCCGCGTGAGCCCGACCACCGCGCAGCATGTGGCCGAGGAATTCGGCGACGACCTGCTGGTGCTGGACGGCGGCGCCTGCACCGTGGGCATCGAGTCCACCATCATCGACTGCACGCGCGGCGTGCCCGTGCTGCTGCGCCCCGGCGCCATCTCGCGTGAAGACGTGCAGCGCGCCTGCGGCCAACGACCGCTATCGAAAGAAGAGCTGCCAGCACTGGCCCCACGGGCTTCAGGCACACTTTTGGCCCATTACGCCCCCACGGCGCGCGTGCGCCTGATGGACGCCAAGCAGCTGCAGGCCGGACTGGATGTGCTGGGGGCGGACGCGGCCCACATCGCCGTGTATGCACGCGCGCCGCTGCGCGCGGCGTCGTCGAAGATCCTTGTGCGGCGCATGCCCGATGACGCCGCCGCCACCGCGCAACAGCTGTTCGCCGCGCTGCGCAGCTTTGACGACGCGGGCGTGCAGCTGATCTGGATCGAAGCCCCGCCCGACGCGCCTGCCTGGGAAGGCGTGCGCGACCGCCTGCAGCGCGCCGCGGCGGCGGGCTGATGCGGCGCATGGATGCGCCTGCCCGGCAGTCGCAAGCTCCCCCAACGCACCCTCGTTAAACTCTCGCCCACTTCAATCGGAGAAACACATGGCAGTAAATTGGATGCGCCGCACCTTTGTGGCAGCCGCTTGTGCATCGGCCGCGCTGCTTGCGGCCTGCGGTTCCAGCAGCACGGAATCGGCCATCTCGCCCCAGCGCTTCATCGCCTTTGGCGACGGCATGGCCGACGTGGGGCAAAAAGGCTCCAGCTACACCATCAACGACGGCAGCATCAACAACTGGACGCTGCGCGTTGCCGCCAACTACGGCGGCACGCTCAAGGCCGTATCGGCAGGGGGCCTGAGCTACGCGCAGGGCAACGCCCGCGTGAGCGCCACGCCCGACGCCGCCGGCAGCGCCGCCACGCCCACGGTGACGCAGCAGATCGACCAGTTTCTGGCTTCCAACAAGTTTGGCGACAACGATCTGGTGATGCTCAGCGCCGGCGTCAGCGACATCATCGCCGGCATGGCCGCGGTGCAGGCCGGCACGCAGACCGAAGACCAGTATGTGGAAGCCGCCGGCAAGGCCGGCAAGGAGCTGGCCGCGCAGGTGCGCCGTCTGTCGGGTGCCGGCGCCAAGTACATCCTGATGACGGGCACCTACGACCTGAGCCGCACGCCCTGGGCCAAGGCCATCAAGAAAGAAGCCCTGATCGGACGCGCCAGCCGCCAGTTCAATGACGAACTGCTGGTGAGCATCGTGGACCTGGGCGCCACGGTGCTCTACATCGACGTGGCCTATTACGTGAACCTGTTCGAGGGCAACCCTGGCGGCTACGGCTTCTCCAACAGCAGCACGCCGATCTGCACCTCGGTGGATACGGGCGCTGGCATCGGCATTGGCGCGGGCGAGGTGAACTCGGCCCTGTGCACCTCGTCCACCCTGCAGGCAGGCGCCGACCCGACCCGCTATCTGTTTGCCGACAAGGTCTATATCACCCCGGTGGCCCACCGCACCTTTGGCGACTACGCCTACGACCGGCTGCGCGAGCGCTGGTAAGTCATGAAAGCAGCGGCCCCGCGACACTGGCCGCCGCGAAAAGGCCGGTGCGCAGCACGGCCTGAGTTCAGACAATCAGCGCCAGCCCGCTTGATCCAGTGACCGCTGCACCAGCTGCGCCATCAGCTGGTGCCCCAGGGGCGTGGGGTGAAAGCCGTCTGAAAAACTGTAGCTCTTCCACCAGTCGGCCCCGCCGGTCGCGCCGGCCGGTGGCGTCGAGGCCGACAGCGCGGCCGCAGTGCAGGCGGGCATGTCATAGCGGGGCAGGCCATTGCCGTCCACGCCGGTGGCGGGGCAGGCGGGAGTGGTCACGTTGGTGTAGCCGTATGCCGCGGGGCGATCGACCTGATCCTTGAACGAGGCGTAAAAGTCCACCACGGCGATGCGGCTGTCGCCCGCCAGCGCCGCAGCCAGCCGGGTGTTGAATGCCTGAATCCAGCCATCGAACAGTGCCTGCGCCTGGGTCGCGGCTGCCGGGCCGCCAGCTGCGGCAACGGCGGCCAGCACCGTGCGAAAGCGCGGCGTCAGCGTGACCGGGGGCATGTTGAGCACGGCCACGCGCGGCGCGCCCTTGTCCAGCGTCTGGGCCTTGATGGTGGCGGCAAAGCGGCTGGCCAGTTCCTGCATGTAGGCGCCGCCCGCCTGGGCCATGCCGGTGGCGCCACCGGCCAGCAGGCTGCCGACGGTGGCGGCGTCCAGCACCGAGCGCAGCATGGTTGCGTAGGCCTTGCCGCCGTCTTGCGATGCGGCCAGGTAGGCGCTGATCAGGTCGGCCGCGTCGTTGCCGCCCCCGTCGATGAGGACCAGGTCGCCCTCGGCATAGCCTGCGGCGCCCGCGTCTTGAAGCTGCCGGACGATGGACACCGGCGTGCCCGGCGCCGTGAAGTGGTTGATGCGCCCGCCAAGCACCGCGTAATTGGTGCAGCCCGCCGTAGTGGCAAAGCTGCCTCCCGTTGCGACGTAGCGCGGGCACAGCGTCTGGCCGTAGCGAGCGGCCACCTGTTCGGGCCACAGGGTGGCAGAGCCCGCCCCCGTGGCGGCCGCGCCCTGCACGGTGAACTTGAAGCCAAAGGTGCCGCTGTCGGCCAGGCTGTCGCCCACCACCTTCACCGCCGTGACGGCAGGGGCGGGCGTGTCGTCAGAGCCGCCACAGGCCACAAGGGTCCCGGCCAAAACAACAGAGACAACGGCCGAAGCCAGGGCGGAAACGGGTGATCGTGCAGCCGGGGGTCTTGCAGGCGGGCGTGGTAATGGCATCAAGAAAGTCCGTCAAAAAAATAAGAGGCTGGTGGTGCGTGGAGATGCGTTGGTGCCCGGACAATCTAAGCGATGACCGGCAGTTGACGCCCCATGGAAAACACCGGCTCGGCGGCTCGGCGCCGCGGCCTGCGCAATGTCCCGGCAGGCCGAATGCCTCACGCCTCCTGTCGGGTCGCCGGATCGGGCGCCAGCACCACGCAGTTGCGACCTTTCGCTTTGGCCTGGTACATCGCCAGGTCGCCACGGCGCATCAGGGACGGCAGACCCTCCTGGCCGTCGTGCGCAATGGCCACCCCGATGCTCATCGTGGGCGTCACCACGCCTTCCCGCAGATCACACCGCAGCCCGGCAACGGCCTCCCGCAGACGCTCGGCTGCGGCGCTGGCCTGGGCCAGCGAGGTCTGCGGCATGAGCACGGCAAACTCTTCGCCGCCCAGCCGGGCCAGGCAGTCGTTGGTGCGCACCATCTCCCGGCACACGCGCGACACGGACTTGAGCACCTCATCGCCGGCCAGGTGCCCGTGCGTGTCGTTGATCGACTTGAAATGGTCGAGGTCCATCATCAACAACGCAAGCGGGTGGCGGTAGCGTGCGGCTCGCTCCAGCTCGGTGCGTCCGGTGGCGATGAAGTGCTCGCGGTTGCTCAGGCCGGTGAGCCCGTCGCGCCGAACCTGCTGTTCGAGCTGGCGGATCAACTCGTCGTTGCGCTGGCGCAAAACCAGCGTTTCGGTCGTGCTGGCGTGCATTCTCAGGCCCACCTGCAGCATCAGCGCGACATAAAAAATACCCACGGCCGTCAAACCCAGGCTGAACAGGGTGCCGTCGCGCAAGGGCGGCACCACCAGCGCCACCGTGGGCGCCACCAGGTCGGACAACAGCAGCCGGCGATGCGGGTTGCTCATCGCCACCGTCAGCGAAATGAGCCCTGCCTGCATCAGCATGACGAACATCAGCGGGTTGAGGTCGCCCGGCACATAGGCCCACACCACGATGGACGACCACATCACCATGTGCGCGCCGTGCGCCCAGGCGATCCGCCGCGTCCAGAGCTCCTCATGACTGGGTTGTGGCTGCGCACGGAGAAACCGCAGATAAACGCCGATGTACACGGCGATCACCGCCAGCTCGACGACGGCCCACAGCACCACCTGCCAGACCGGCACCCACGTCGTCAGCAAGGCCGCGGCCACCAGCACCAGGGGCGGCGCCAGATAGCGGTCGTGCAGATGGTTGTCCACATACAACCTGAGCTGGTGCAGCCGCACGCGGGGGCACGGAGTGTCTTGCATGTCTCTTCTTGATTGGCGCCCAGGCAAATACAGGCGATGTTTGTGTCAAATGGTTAACCAGCCATGCTAGCGCAAGCCAGCAACCTGGCCAGGCACGCCGGCCAATCAACGCTCGCCCAGCGTCCAGTCCACCAGCGCATCCATGGCCGGGCGCGCAGCCGCCGCGTGGGGGTGGTTGACCACGGCCACCAGCACATAGCGCCGGCCGCTGGCGGCATGCACGTAGCCGGCCAGGGCCGACACGTCACGCAGCGCGCCGGTTTTGAGGTGGGCAAAACCCGTGGCCGGGCCCTGGCGACGGCGCAGCGTGCCGTCCACCCCGGCGATCGGCAGGGACGCCACAAACTCCGGCATCACCGGCGACGCCCAGGCCTGCTGCAGCATGCGCGCCAGCGCCCGGGCACTCAGGCGCGCGTCGCGGCTCAGGCCCGCGCCGTTGTCCACCACCAGCGCATCGGCGGCGCCCACGCGCTGGCGCCACCATTGGTCGAGCACGGCGCGGGCGCTGTCAAACCGCCCCGCGCCGCCCTTGTGCAGCCCCAGCGTCAGCAGCAGTTGCTGCGTCATGACGTTGTTGCTGTGTTTGTTGATGTCGCGCACCACTTGCGACAGGGCGGGCGAGGCGTTGCTGAACACCGGCTGCAGCCCCGCGGGCACCTGGCCGTCGCGCACACGGCCCGTGAGCGCGCCGCCCAGCTCGCGCCACATGCCCTCCACGGCGCGCGCGGCGTAGCCGCCGGGGTCGGCCGGCGCCACGGACCATTCGCGCTCGCCGCAGGCCGCCGGGTAGGCGCCCTGGAACGCGATGCGCGCGGCGTCGGCAAAGTCGGCCCGCAGCGCCGCACGCCAGTCGCCACAGGCCGTGCCCGGCGCCGCCAGCGGCACGGAGGCGGGCAGCTCCACGCCGGCCAGTGGGGGCTCGTAGCGCACGCGCGCCACGCCGGCCACCGCGTCGGGCACAAAGCCCATGGCCACGGCCTTGTAATTGATCAACAGCGCGTCGGGCGCGGCGTTGTAGGGGCGCCAGGGCTCGCCGTCGAACAGCGCCGGGTCGTGCGGGGGCAGCGCGAAGGCGCCACGGTCCAGCACGATGTCGCCCTGGATCACCGCAATGCCCATGGCACGCAGGCGACGCAGCAGCAGCCACAGGCGCTCCACCACCAGCTGGGGGTCGCCCCGGCCCTGGATGTACACATTGCCGCGCAGGCTGCCGCCCTGGGGCGCGGCGTCCAGATAGACGGGCGTGTCCCAGGTAAAGGCCGGGCCCAGCAAATCGAGCGCCGCATAGGTGGTGACCAGCTTCATCACCGAAGCCGGGTTGACCGCCGCGTCCGCACGGTGGGCCAGGCGCGGTGGCTGGCTCGCATCCACCGGCACCACCAGGGCGGACAGCGCCTCGCGCGGCACCTTGGCGCGCTGCAGGGCGGCCTCGACGGCGGGCGGCAAGGCGCTGGCAGACAAAGGGGCGTCGGCCTGAACCGTCTGGGAGGCAGCGACGGTCGGCAGCAACGCCAAGGCCAGATACAGGGCGCGCACCGCCCGTGGCAGAGGGCGCGGACGGCAGCCCCGCGCAAGAAGGAATCGCAACATGCGGGCAAGTTTAGGGCGCGCCGCAGCCGCCCGCCCGGCAAAGCCCGGCACGCAGCCGATAATCACGCCCTCCATGAACCTGCTCGCCTTCGACACCAGCACCGACATCCTGTCCATCGCCGTACGGCACGGCGACCGGGTGTGGGAGCACAGCGGCGCGGGCGGCGCGCAAGCCTCGACCACGCTGATCCCCGCCATCCGATCGCTGCTGGCGCAGGCCGGCCTGTCGTTCAGCCAGCTGGACGCAGTGGTGTTTGGCCGCGGCCCCGGCTCGTTCACGGGGCTGCGCACCGCCTGCGCGGTGGCCCAGGGCCTGGCCTTTGGCGCGCGCGGCGGCCAGGGCGTGCCCGTGCTGCCGGTGGACACCCTGCTGGCCGTGGCCGAGCAGGCGCGTGCGCAATACGGCTGCACCCGCGTGGTGGCCGTGCTGGACGCGCGCATGGACGAGGTCTATGCCGCCCCCTTCGAGTGGCTGGCCGACGCCGACACCACCACCGGTGCCCCGGGCGGCGGCCGCTGGCAGACCCCGCAGGACTTTGGCCTGTGCGCGCCCGAGGCCCTGGCCGTGCCCGATGGCTGGACGCTGGCAGGCAACGCCCAGGCTGCCTACGGCGAGCGGCTGGCGCCGCAGGCGCACCATGTGCACGTGCTGCCCACCGCCGCAGCCCTGCTGCGGCTGGCACCGGCGCTGCTGGCGGCGGGCGCCGCCGTGGCGGCCGATGCGGCGCTGCCGCGCTACATCCGCGACAAGGTAGCGCAAACCACCGCCGAAAGAGAGGCCGCGCGCAACACCGCGCCGGCCCGCAAGCCATGAGCGCCCTGCCCCAGCCTCCCACGGCCATCGAAGCCGGCTTCGAGCCCATGGCGCCCGCGCAACTGGATGCGGTGCTGGCCATAGAACAAAGCGCCTACACCCACCCGTGGACGCGCGGTAACTTCCTTGACGCCCTGGCGTCCGGCTACCAGGCCCAGATGCTGATGGCCGACGGACAGATCCTGGGCTACTTCATCGCCATGCGCGGCGTGGACGAGGTGCACCTGCTCAACATCACGGTGGCGCCGGCCTTCCAGCGCCAGGGCTGGGCGCATGTGATGCTGGACGCGCTGGCGCTGTGGGCGCGCGGCCAGGGCGCGCACATGGTCTGGCTGGAGGTGCGCATGAGCAACGAGCGCGCCCGCCGCATTTACGAGACCCACGGCTACCGCCGCGTGGGCGAACGCAAGCGCTACTACCCCGCCGAGGGTGGCCAGCGCGAAGACGCCGTGGTCATGAGCCTGCCGCTATGAGCCTGAACCTGGACACGCGTCAACGCGCCATGCTGCAGGAAATGGGCATCACCGTCTGGGCCCCGCCAGCGGCGCGACCAGCCCCTGCGGCCCCTTGCGCCCCCGACCAGCCAGCGCCCCCGGCCGCGGCAGCCCCCACCACCGGCGCCGTGGCCGCCACCCATGCGACCGCCCGGCCGGCCCCGGGCATCGACGCCCGCGCGTCTGCTGCACCTGCTGCACCTGCTGCGCCTGCGGGCCTGCTGCTGCGCGCGCCGCAGGCGCTGTACCCGCAGGCCAACCCCGCAGCCACCCCTGCAGAGCTGGGCACCGGCTGGCTGGTGGTGCTGGAGAGCCACTCGGCCAGCGAACCCCTGGCGGACGACGCCGCCAGGCTGCTGGACAACATGCTGCGCGCCATGCGCCTGCACCGGCACCCGCGCACCCACCTGGCCATGCTGGCCCGCCACGCGCCCGGCCTGCCGACCGAAGGAGCGCAGCCCGCAGCCGCCGGCCTGCAGCACGCCCTGGACACGCTGCGCCCATCCTTGGTGCTGGTGCTGGGCCTGGGCGCGGCGCGCGTGGTGCTGGGCAGCCGCGAGCCCCTGGGCCGCCTGCGCGCCAATGTGCACCACCTGGCCGACGGCACGCCCGCCGTGGTCAGCTACGACCCGGCCTACCTGCTGCGCGCCCCCGAAGCCAAGGCCGCCGCCTGGGCCGACCTGTGCCGCGCGCTGGCGGTGGTGCGGCGCAGCGCCACGGCCTGAGCAGCAACGCACCCCGCAAACGCCCAGTAGATACCCGGCACGCCTGCCGGCCGGGCAGCGCCTGTCGCCTGTCAGCAAACAAAAAAGCGCTCGGTTGCAATACCCGATGCGGGTTTCCCCCATGCAGTCTGCCCGCCCCTTGCTGCCCACAATACCTATGCAAATCTTTTCATAGGCAAGGCGCTGCCAGCCCCGGGCGCCGGTATCCAAGGAGACACACATGCAAAAGGTGTTGCACATCAACGCCGACAAGTGCACCGGCTGCCTGCAGTGCGAGATGGCCTGCTCTTTCGAAAACTACGGCGTCTATGCCACCGCCAAGTCGCGCATCAAGGTGTTCGACTTTCACACCACCGGCAAAAAGGTGCCCTACACCTGCACCCAGTGCGACGAGGCCTGGTGCCTGCATGCCTGCCCGGTCGAGGCCATTACCGTGGACAAGGCCAGCGGCGCCAAGGTGGTGCATGAGTCCACCTGCGTGGGCTGCAAGGTCTGCACCATTGCCTGCCCGTTTGGCACCGTGAACTACGTGGCCGACACCGGCAAGGTGCAAAAGTGCGACCTGTGCCACGACCGCGCCGAAGGCCCGGCCTGCGTGGAGGCCTGCCCCACCACGGCGATCACCTACATCGACGCCAACTGGACCGGCCTGGAGCGCATGAAGCAGTGGGCCGACAAGCTGGGCAATCAAGCCAATCAGCCCGCCAGCGCCTGATAAACAAGCGCTGACAGCTATCAATCAAGGAGCACACATCATGTCCTGGGCTGGCAAGATTTTGCGCGTCAACCTGAGCGCTGGCACCGTCACCCCCGAGCCGCTGAACATGGACTGGGCACGCCAGTACCTGGGTTCGCGCGGGCTGGGCACCAAATACCTGGTCAGCGAGATCGACCCCCAGGTCGATCCGCTGTCGCCAGACAACAAGATCATCTGGGCCACGGGTCCGCTGACGGGCACCATGGCATCGACCGGAGGGCGCTACACCGTCATCACCAAAGGGCCGCTGACCGGCGCCATCGCCTGCTCCAACTCGGGCGGCTACTGGGGCGCGGAGCTGAAGATGGCCGGCTGGGACATGGTCATCTTCGAGGGCAAGTCGCCCAGGCCCGTGTACCTGTACATCCACGACGACGTGGCCGAGCTGCGCGACGCCAGCGACCTCTGGGGCAAGAGCGTGTGGCAGACCGAAGAGCACCTCAAGACCGCGCTGCAAGACCCGCTCACGCGCATCTCGGGCATCGGCCGCGCGGGCGAAAACCAGGTGCTGTTTGCCGCCGTGGTCAACGACCTGCACCGCGCCGCGGGCCGCTCGGGCGTGGGCGCGGTGATGGGCAGCAAGAACCTGAAGGCGATTGCCGTGCGCGGCACCAAGGGTGTGGGCAACATCCGCGACCCCAAGGCCTTCATGGCCGAGACCTTCGCGCGCAAGAAAATCCTGCACGACAACGCCGTCACCGGCCAGGGCCTGCCCACCTACGGCACGCAGGTACTGATGAACGTGATCAACGAAGTGGGCGCCCTGCCCACGCGCAACCACCGCGACGTGCAGTTCGAGGGCGCCAAGGACATCTCCGCCGAAGCCATGGCCACGCCGCGCGAGAGCGACGGCAAGAAGCAGCTGGTGACCAACCAGGCGTGCTTTGGCTGCACCATCGCGTGTGGGCGCATCAGCAAGATCGACGAGACGCACTTCACCGTGCAGAACAAGCCGCAGTACTGGGGCGCCAGCGGCGGGCTGGAATACGAAGCCGCCTGGGCGCTGGGCGCGGCCAACGGCGTGAACGACCTGGAATGCCTGCAGTACGCCAACCTGCTGTGCAACGAGCAAGGCATTGACCCCATCAGCTTCGGCGCCACCGTGGGCGCGGTGATGGAGCTGTACGAGATGGGCGTGCTGACCCGCGAGCAGATCGGCATCGAGGCGCCCTTCGGCTCGGCCAAGGCGCTGGCCTTTTTGGCCGAAGAGACCGTCAACGGCCGCGGCTTTGGCAAAGAGGTGGGGCAGGGCTCCAGGCGCCTGTGCACCAAGTACGGCCACCCCGAGCTGTCCATGTCCTCCAAGGGCCAGGAGTTCCCCGCCTACGACGGCCGCGCCATCCAGGGCATCGGCCTGGCCTACGCCACCAGCAACCGCGGCGGCTGCCACCTGCGCGGCTACACCATCGCATCGGAAATTCTGGGCATCCCCGTCAAGACCGAGCCCACGGCCACCGAGGGCAAGCCCGAGCTGGTCAAGGCCTTCCAGGACGCGACGGCGGCGTTTGACTCGGCCGGCGTGTGCGTGTTCACCACCTTCGCCTGGGGCCTGCCCGACCTCGCACCCCAGCTACAGGCCGCCTGCGACGAGAAGTTCACCGTGCAAGAGCTGGAAAAAATCGGCGAGCGCATCTGGAACATGGAGCGCGAGTTCAACAACGCCGCGGGCTTTACCAAGGCCGACGACAGCCTGCCCCAGCGCCTGCTGACCGAGGCCGCCAAGACCGGCGGATCGAAGGGCAGCGTGAGCCACCTGCCCGAGATGCTGCCCAAGTACTACGCCGTGCGCGGCTGGGACGCCGAGGGCCGTCCCACGCCCGAGACGCGCGCGCGCCTGGGGCTGTAGGCGGCCTGCGATGGATATGGGTCAAATGAGCCGCTAGCGCTTACCCTGAAAGCGCTAGCAGCTATTAATAGCATAGCAATCAAGAGCCCCCATGCACCACCTGATCCTCGGGGCCGGCCCGGCCGGCGTCATCGCCGCAGAAACCCTGCGCAAGCATGCGCCGGATCACCGCATCACCCTGGTGGGCGACGAGGCCGAGCCGCCCTACTCGCGCATGGCCATTCCCTACCTGCTGGCGGGCCATATCGACGAGCGCGGCACCTACCTGCGCAAGCAGGGCGATCACTTTGCGCAGCAGCGCATCGACCGTTTGCATGCCCGCGCCACAGCCGTTGACGCCCAGGCCCGCACCGTCACGCTGGACAGTGGCGCCGCGCTGGCCTTCGACCGCCTGCTGATTGCCACAGGCTCGCACCCCGTGCGCCCGCCCATTCCCGGGCTGGACCTGCCCGGCGTGGAGACCTGCTGGACGCTGCAGGACGCGCGTGCCATCGCCGCGCGGGCGCGGCCCGGCGCGCGCGTGGTGCAGATGGGCGCGGGCTTCATCGGCTGCATCATCATGGAGGCGCTCACCCAGCGCGGCGTGCAGCTGTCGGTGGTGGAAATGGGCGACCGCATGGTGCCGCGCATGATGGGCCCGGTGGCCGGCAACATGATCCGCGACTGGTGCGAGCGCCAGGGCGTGCAGGTGTTCACGGGCCGCAAGGTCGAGCGCATCGAGCAAGCGGGTGGCGACGGCGAAGGCAACACGCTGCGCGTGCACCTGTCGGGCGGCCAGGTGCTGGAGGCCGACCTGGTCATCAGCGCCACGGGCGTGCGCCCGGCCATCGGCTTTTTGCAGGACTCGGGCATCACCTGCCTGCAGGGCGTGCTGACCGACGAGCGCATGCAGACCAACCGGCCCGGCATCTACGCCGCGGGCGACTGCGCCGAGGCGTTCGACCCCTTCACGCGCAAGACCGTGGTCAGCGCCATCCAGCCCAACGCGGCCGAGCAGGCGCGCGTGGCAGCGCTCAGCATGGTCGGGCAGCCCACCGCGATCACCGTGGTCACGCAGATCAATGTGCTGGACACGCTGGGGCTCATCTCCACCAGCTTCGGCAACTGGCAGGGCGTGCCCGGCGGCGAGCATGCCGAGCTGACCGACGTGCCCGGCGGCAAGCACCTGAGCCTGCAGTTCGAGGGCGACCGGCTGATTGGCTGCAACAGCGTGGGCCTGACCCAGCATGTGGGCGCCATGCGCGGCCTGGTGGAAGGCCAGGTGCGCCTGGGCCCCTGGAAGGACCAGCTGCTGCGCGACCCCACGCGGCTGATGGAAGCCTACCTGGCCTGCGCCCAGGCGCAGGGCCGCTGGAGCGGCGCGCAGGACGCGCGCCGGCGCTGATGCTGCGTGTCCATCGGGTCTCTGCAAACGCTATGCTATCAATAGCTTCCTGCGCTTGCCACACAAGGGCTAAAGGCACTTTTTACCTGTTTAACAAATAGCCACCGCCGCATGCGCATCACGTTCAAACTCTTCGCCTCGCTGACCGACTACCTGCCGCCCGAGGTGCGCCCCGGCAACCAGATGGTGCTGGACGTATCCCCCGGCGACAGCATCAGCCAAATCATCGCGCCCTTTCGGCTGCCGCCGGCCATGGTGCACCTGGTGCTGGTCAACGGCCGCTACATCGCCCCCACGGCACGCGACACCACCACGCTGCAGGATGGCGACGCGCTGGCCATATGGCCGCCGATTGCCGGCGGCTGAGCCCCTGACCGGCGCAGCGGTGACCGACTGGCCCGACCAATTCACGCGCGACATGAGCTGCACCTCGGCCGAATGGCAGCGGCTGCTGTCGCAGGCGCTGGCAGGCCACGACTGGGCGGCGCAGGGCGAGACCCAGGCACGCATCGCCCTGCCGGGCGGCACTCTCACGCTGCACTGGGCCCCGGGGCCGCCGCGCCAGATCGCCCTGCTGCGCCTGCCCACTCTGCAATTGCACGGCGCCTTTGAGGGCGTGCCGCCTGCCGCACGCCGCATCTTCATGCGCCACCTGGACCTGCACACCCACCGCGGCGGGGGTTAACAAGCTGTCATCGAGCGGCATTCCAATGCGCAAGCGGGTGCCATAATTCGCCGCTTGCACAACGCAAGGAGATAACTCCGTGGAAACCTACCCCAGTTGGTAGCTTTCAGCCTCCCGGCCGGCCAGCCTGCACAGGGGGACTGAAAGCGCCCCCCCCGCCCCATTTGCAGACGCCACAAGAACCCGGGAGAGTGAGCCATGCTCAACATCTTTTCGCTAGCCAATGGCCGGCTCGTCCAGGAAGAAATCGAGTCCCTGGAAGAGCTGGCGCGCTTTCAGCCCATCTGGGTGGACCTGGAGTCCCCCACGCTGCAGGAAAAGCGCTGGATCAAACAGCATTACGGCCTGTCCATCCCCGAAGACGCGATGGACGAAGATATCGAAGAATCGGCGCGCTTTTACGAAGAAGACAACGGCGAGCTGCACATCCGCAGCGACTTTCTGGTGGATGTGTACGACAAGCCGCGCTCGGCGCGCGTGGCCTTCATCCTGAACCTGGTCAACGACGAGCTCAAAAGCAAGGGCGTGCTGTTTTCCATCCACGATGAGAGCATTCCGGTCTTTCGCCTGGTGCGCATGCGCGCGCGGCGCGCGCCGGGCCTGATCGAAGATGCCAAAGAGGTGCTGCTGAGCCTGTTTGACACCGACGCCGAATACTCCGCCGACACGCTGGAAGGCATCTACGACGACCTGGAGCAGGTCAGCACCCAGGTGCTGGCGGGCAACGTGACCGACGCCCGCGCCGGCGAAGTGCTGGCCGCCATCGCACGCCAGGAAGACCTGAACGGGCGCATCCGCCGCAACGTGATGGACACGCGCCGCGCCGTCAGCTTCATGATGCGCAGCAAGATGCTGAACGCCGAGCAGTTCGAGGATGCGCGCCAGATCCTGCGGGACATCGAGTCCCTGGACAGCCACACGGCCTTTTTGTTCGACAAGATCAACTTCCTGATGGACGCCACCGTGGGCTTCATCAACATCAACCAGAACAAGATCATCAAGATCTTCTCGGTGGCCAGCGTGGCGCTGCTGCCGCCCACGCTGATCGCCAGCGTGTACGGCATGAACTTCAAGTTCATGCCCGAGCTGGAATGGCAGTACGGCTACCCCTACGTGCTGGCGCTGATGGTGGCCAGCGCCCTGGGGCCCATGCTGTACTTCCGCAAGCGCGGCTGGTTGAAGTAAGTACATCCCCCTGAGCGGCTGCGCCGCTTCCCCCTTCTCTCGCATCACTGCGCGCTGCGGGAAGGGGTACGACGCCAGTAGCCTGGCAAAGCCAGTTCCACGGCGTCTGCTAAGGCGGCCTGCTCCGCGGCCATCGGACGAGTGAGGGTGCGCCAGTTTCAAGCAAAACTGGCCTCCAGCTCAGGTATATAAAGCGCTGGCAGCTCCTGTTTTCAGAGCATCTGTACGAAACGCTGCACGATGTGATCGGCATAGCGGCTGGCCACGTTCTGCACAAAATGCGCAAAGTCCACATGCGCGCTGTCGTCGGCGCGGTCGGAAATGGTGCGCACCGCCGCGAACGGCAGGCCGTAGTCGTGGCACACCTGGGCCACGGCGGCGCCCTCCATCTCGACGGCCAGCACGTCATGGCCCGCAGCCGCCAAAGCGCCGCGCAGCGCGCGGGACTCGTGGGCGGTGCAGACAAAGCGGTCGCCGCTGGCCATCAGCCCGTGGTGCACCTGCGGGGGATGCGCAGGCAATGAAAGACGAGAGCCAAAACCAGCTCCAGCGCTCTTCAGATAGTCGCCAGCAGCTTCCAAAAGCATAGCGGACAGGCGGGCATCGCACTCCAGGCGCGCGCGGCCGTAGCCGGGCACCTCCCAGCGCGCGGCCAGGGGCGATGCGTCAAAGTCGTGCTGCAGGTAGTCGCGCGCCACCACCACGTCGCCCACCTGCACGCCCTGGCCCAGGCCACCCGCCACGCCGGTAAAGACGATGCGCGCCACGCCAAAGCGCTCGGCCAGCACCGCGGCCGTGGTGGCAGCGGCCACCTTGCCCATGCCCGACAGCGCCAGCACCACCGGCTGCCCGTGCAGGCGGCCGCGCCAGAAACTGCGGCCCGCGTGGTGCAGCTGCCCGGACTGCTGCAGCGCGTGCATGAGGCCGCCCTGCTCTTCGGGCAGGGCGCTGAGGATGGCGGTGGTCATGGCTGGGACGGGCGTAAAAAAATGCCGGGATTATCCCGGCTGGGGCTGCGCTGCCCCCGGTGCATCCGGGGCTCATCCGGGGTTCATCCGGGGCTAATGCGCGTCCCGTAATGCGCGCCGCAGAATCTTGCCCACGGGTGTTTTGGGCAATTCGTGGCGGAACTCGATCACCTTGGGCTGTTTGTAGCCGGTGAGGTTGGCGCGGCAGTATTCGCGCACCTGCTCCTCGGTCAGCTCGGGATCTTTCCTGACGATCACCAGCTTGACGGCTTCGCCAGTTTTCTCGTCAGGCACGCCCACCACGGCGCATTCCAGCACGCCGGGGATCAGGGCCACGACTTCCTCGACCTCGTTGGGATAGACGTTGAAGCCGCTGACCAGCACCATGTCCTTCTTGCGGTCCACTATCTTGAAGTAGCCGCGCTCGTCCATGAAGCCGATGTCGCCACTCTTGAAGTAGCCGTCCTCGGTCATGGCCTTGGCGGTCTCGTCGGGGCGCTGCCAGTAGCCTGCCATGACCTGCGGGCCCTTGATGGCGATTTCGCCGCTCTTGCCGCTGGCGGTGATGTCGCGCCCCTCGTCATCGAGGATGCGCATGTAAGTGCTGGGTATCGGCACGCCGATGTTGCCCGAAAATTCTTTGGACGTGACCGGGTTACAGCTGACCGAAGGGCTGGTCTCCGACAGGCCGTAGCCCTCGCAGATGGGGCAGCCGGTCTTCTCCAGCCACTGCTTGGCCACGGCTGCCTGCACCGCCATTCCGCCGCCCACCGAGACTTTCAGGTGGCTCCAGTCCACGGTGCCAAAGTCGGGGTGGTTGACCAGCGCGTTGAACAGCGTGTTGACCGCAGGAAAGCTGTGAAAGCGGTGCCTGGACAGTTCCTTGAGCACCGCCGCGAAGTCGCGCGCGTTGGGGATCAGGATGGTTTTGCCGCCCGTGCGCATGGACAGCATCATGTTCACCGTGAAGGCGAAGATGTGATAGAGCGGCAGCGCGCAGACGCTGGTGGGTTGCTCGCCCGCCGCAATGCGCTTCATCACCGGGTCGTTCCAGGCCTCGGACTGCAGCACGTTGGCGATCACGTTGCGGTGCAGCAGCACCGCGCCCTTGCTCAGGCCGGTGGTGCCGCCGGTGTATTGCAGCAGGGCGATGTCGCCCGGCTGCAGATCGGGCTGGTGCAGCGTGGCCTGCGCGCCCTGCGCCAGGGCGTCGTTGAAGGGCACTGCGCCCGGCAACTGAAAGGGTGGCACCAGCTTCTTGACGTTGCGCACCACCTGGTTGACCAGCATGCCCTTCAGAAAACCCAGCCGGTCGCCCATGGTGCACAGCACCACATGCTGCACGGCAGTGCGGGCCATGCAGGCCTGCAGCGTGTGGGCAAAGTTTTCGATGATGACAATGGCCTTGGCGCCCGAATCCTTGAGCTGGTGCTCCAGCTCGCGCGGCGTGTACAGGGGGTTGACGTTGACCACCACGAAGCCCGCGCGCAGCACCGCGGCCACGGTGACCGGGTACTGGGGCACGTTGGGCATCATGATGGCCACACGGTCGCCGCGCGCCAGCCCCAGACGTTGCAGGTACGCGCCCAGCTGGCGGCTGAGCGTGTCGGTCTCGCGGAAGGTGATCTCTTTGCCCATGTAGCTGTAGGCCGTGCGATCCGCGTAGTCGCGAAAGGCCTGCTCCATCAGCTGCACCAGCGATGCGTACTGCGTTGCGTCGATATCGGCGGGCACCCCTTGCGGGTACGCCGAGAGCCAGGGGCGGTCTGCCATGGGTTTTGTCTCCTGATGCGTTCATCGGCTGCCGGCCGCTGCAACCAAATTCGCACGGCCGTGCTTTTTGTCAGGAGATTATGCACTCGCGCCTGGCTGCGTGATATGCGGGATTGGACTGAGAAGCCTTGCGCCTTCTGAGCCCGCATGCACCGTCAGGCGCGCCCTGGCTGCTGGCAGGGCGCCAGCGGGACAACCGGGCTAATCGCCCTTGAGTGCGCCCAGCACCTCATCGAGCATTTTCTTGGCATCGCCAAACAACATGCGGTTGTTCTCTTTGTAGAACAGCGGGTTGTCCACGCCGGCGTAGCCGCTGGCCATGGAGCGCTTCATGACGATGCTGGTCTTGGCCTTCCACACTTCCAGCACCGGCATGCCGGCAATCGGGCTGGTGGGGTCGTCTTGCGCCGCCGGGTTGACGATGTCGTTGGCGCCAATGACGATGGCCACATCGGTGTCGGGGAAGTCTTCGTTGATCTCGTCCATCTCCATCACGATGTCGTAGGGCACCTTGGCCTCGGCCAGCAGCACGTTCATGTGGCCGGGCATGCGGCCCGCCACCGGGTGGATGGCAAAGCGCACTTGCGCACCCTTGTCGCGCAGGGTTCTGGTGATCTCGTTCACCGTGTGCTGGGCCTGGGCCACGGCCATGCCGTAGCCGGGCACGATGATGACGCTTTTGGCCTCGCGCAGCAGCTCGGCGGTCTCGGCAGCGCTCACCGGCACCACTTCGCCCTGGGGCTCAGCCGCATCGCCCTTTTTGGCCGGTGTGCCGCCGCCGGAGCCAAAGCCGCCGGCAATCACGCTGATGAAGTTGCGGTTCATGGCGTTGCACATGATGTAGCTCAGAATGGCGCCCGACGACCCCACCAGCGCACCGGTGATGATGAGCAAGTCATTGCCCAGCATGAAGCCCGTGGCCGCAGCCGCCCAGCCAGAGTAGCTGTTGAGCATGGACACCACCACCGGCATGTCGGCGCCGCCAATGGCCATCACCATGTGGATGCCGAACAGCAGCGCAATCACCGTCATCACGATCAGCGGCAGCATGCCCGACTGCACGTCGTGGGCGTTGAGGAACTCGCGGCCAAACCAGATCACCACCAGCAGGGCCATCAGGTTCAGCCAGTGGCGTGCGGGCAGCAGCAGCGGTTTGCCACCGATCTTGCCGTTGAGCTTGCCAAAGGCGATCAGAGAGCCGGAGAAGGTGACGGCACCAATCAGGATGCCGACGTAGATTTCGACTTCGTGGATGGCTTTTTCCGCGCCTTCCAGCTGGATGGAAGTATCGACATAGCTGGCAAAACCCACCAGGCAGGCCGCCAGGCCAACCAGGCTGTGCATGAGGGCGACCAGCTCGGGCATTTGCGTCATCTTCACCACTTTGGCCGCATACAGGCCAATGCTGCCGCCCACCACCAGCGCACCGACAATCCAGGCCATGCCCGAGGGACTGACGCGCGGGCCGAGCACCGTGGCCAGCACCGCCAGCGCCATGCCGACCATGCCGAACAGGTTGCCGCGGCGCGAGGTTTCCGGGTTGGACAGACCACCCAGGCTGAGAATGAAAAGAATGGCGGCGCCCAGGTAGGCCACCGTTGCGAGACTTTGGGACATGAATGTCTTTCTGCTGTGTTCTGGTTCTGGAGGTGGCTTACTTGCGGAACATGGCCAGCATGCGGCGCGTGACGGCAAAGCCGCCGAACATGTTGATGGCCGTGAGCACAATGGCGGCAAAGGCCAGCCACAGAATCAGCCCGTCGGGGCGACCGTTCACACCAGCCTCGGGCGGCGCAATCTGCACCAGCGCGCCAATGGCGATGATGCTGGAGATGGCGTTGGTCACGCTCATCAGCGGCGTGTGCAGCGCGGGCGTGACGTTCCACACCACCATGTAGCCGATGAAGCAGGCCAGCACGAAGACCGTGAAGTGGCCCAGGAAGGCCGCTGGCGCGTAGGCGCCAATGAACCAGAAGGCCAGCGCTGCCACGGCAAAAATGATGGCCAGCGTCTTGGCGGGCAGCGGGCCGCTGCTGCCATGGCCGTGGCCGCCTTTTTTCTGCTCCACGGGGACAGCCGCCGCCGTGGGCGCGGGCGCCGGAGCCTGCTTCAAAGGCGGTGCGGGCCAGGTGATGGCGCCGTCTTTGGTCACCGTCAGGCCGCGGATGGCGTCGTCTTCCATGTTCACCACGGCCACGCCGTCCTTGGCCTTGCACAGCTCTTCGGTCAGGCGCAGCAAGTTGGTGGCATACAGGGTGGAAGATTGCTTGGCCAGGCGCGAGGGCAGATCGGTGTAGCCAATGATGGTCACGCCATGGCGCACCACGGCCTCGCCGGGTACGGTCAACTCGCAGTTGCCGCCTTGCTCGGCGGCCATGTCCACGATCACGCTGCCGGGCTTCATGCTCTGCACCATCTCGGCGGTGATCAGGCGGGGCGCGGGTTTGCCCGGAATCAGCGCGGTGGTGATGATGATGTCGGCCTCTTTGGCCTGGGTGGCGTACATCTGGCGCTGCGCGGCCTGAAAGCCCTCGCTCATCACCTTGGCGTAGCCGCCGCCGCCCGAGCCGTCTTCTTCGTAGTCCACCTTGACGAACTCGCCGCCCAGCGATTTGACCTGATCGGCCACTTCGGCACGGGTGTCGTTGGCACGCACGATGGCGCCCAGGTTGGCCGCCGTGCCAACCGCCGCGAGACCGGCCACGCCAGCGCCCGCAATGAACACTTTGGCCGGGGGCACCTTGCCAGCCGCCGTGATCTGGCCGTTGAAGTAGCGGCCAAAGGCGTTGGCGGCTTCGATCACGGCGCGGTAGCCGCTCACACCGGCGGTGGACGTCAGCGCGTCCATCTTCTGCGCGCGGCTCAGGGTACGCGGCAGGCAGTCAATCGCCAGCACGGTGGTCTTCTTGGCCGTCAGCTGCTCCATCAGCGCGGGGTTTTGCGCCGGCCAGACAAAGCCGATCAGCGTGCCGCTTTCGCGCATCAGCGCCACTTCGTCGGGGCTGGGCGGGCGCACCTTGAGCACGATGTCGGACGCGCCCCACAGCGCGGCCGCGTCGGGCAGCACCTGGGCACCGGCAGCGCGGTAACTGTCGTCGCTGAAGTTGGCAGCATCGCCAGCGCCCGCTTCAATGGCGACTTCAAAACCGAGTTTGATGAGTTTTTCCACCACATCGGGCACGGTGGCGACGCGCTTTTCACCGGGGAAAGTCTCCCGCGGCACACCTATGCGCTGCGCTGTGGAGGCAGGGTTGGATTGCATGCAGTTCTCCTCAAGGTTTTAAATCGGTCAGCATGGCCCGGCATGGCCTGCGGCAGTCATGGAACAACGGGCACGAAAACCTCCGTGCCCGTTGCGTTGGTGTACATGAGCTTACATGAAGAACTTGGAGACTCCGCGCGCGTGCCGCGCGGCCCGCAACGCCCGTCGCCATGAAAAAAGGCAGCCCAAAGGCTGCCTTTTTCGCGCAAGCGTGTTGAACAGGCGTCAGTTCACCACCTGGGCCAGTTCACCCGCCGCGTATTTCTGTGCCATCACGGCCAGCGTGTGGCCCTTGATCTTGGCGGCTTGGCCTTCGCAGCCAAACTCGATGTAGCGCTGTTTGCAGATCGCCTTGGCAGCTTCGCGCGCCGGCTTCATCCATTCGCGCATGTCGAACTTGTCGGGGTTCTCGGCCTGGAACTTGCGCACCGCGCCGGTCATGGCCAGGCGGATATCGGTGTCGATGTTGATCTTGCGCACGCCGTGCTTGATGGCTTCCTGGATCTCGGCCACCGGCACGCCGTAGGTTTCCTTCATCTTGCCGCCGTACTGGTTGATGAGGGCCAGCAGATCCTGCGGCACGCTGGACGAGCCGTGCATCACCAGGTGGGTGTTGGGGATGCGTGCGTGGATGGCCTTGACGCGGCTGATCGACAGCACGTCGCCCGTGGGCGGGCGCGAGAACTTGTAGGCGCCGTGGCTGGTGCCGATGGCGATCGCCAGCGCATCCAGCTGCGTGGCCTTGACGAACTGCGCCGCCTCTTCGGGGTCGGTCAGCAGCTGGTCGTGGCTGAGCTTGCCTGCCGCGCCCACGCCGTCTTCCTCACCGGCCTCGCCGGTCTCCAGGCTGCCCAGGCAGCCCAGCTCGCCTTCGACGGTGGCGCCAATGCGGTGCGCCATGGCCACCACTTCCCGGGTGACGCGCACGTTGTAGTCAAAGTCGGCGGGGGTCTTGCCGTCTTCGCGCAGCGAGCCGTCCATCATGACCGAGCCGAAGCCCAGATCCAGCGCGCCCTGGCAGATGACGGGGCTGGTGCCGTGGTCCTGGTGCATGACCAGGGGGATGTGCGGGTACGCCTCTGCGGCGGCGGCGATCAGGTGCTTGATGAAGCTCTCGCCCGCGTACTTGCGCGCGCCGGCGCTGGCTTGCAGGATCACCGGGGCGCCCACTTCGTCGGCAGCAGCCATCACGGCCTGCACCTGCTCCAGGTTGTTGACGTTGAAGGCGGGAATGCCATAGCCGGCTTCGGCGGCATGGTCGAGCAGTTCGCGCATCGAGACGAGAGGCATGGTGGTGTATCCGTTCGAGGGTGGGTGGATAGGCGGCGGTAACCGTTTGGTAACCCGCAATCTTAACCGGCCCGCCCGTCCACGCCCCACCCCCGGCGCCACGGCGCCAGCGCGCGTCAGCCGGCGCGGCAGATCTTCAACATGTTGGTGCCGCCCGGCGCGCCCATGGGCTCGCCGCAGGTGATCACATACAGATCGCCCTGCTGCACGATGTTGCGCATCTTCAGGTGGTTCTCGGCCTGCTCCAGAGCGGTGTCGCGGTCGGCGCTGGTGTCCATGAGCAGCGGGCGCACGTTGCGGAACATGGCCATGCGCCGCTGCGTGGCCACGCGGGGCGTGAGCGCGTAGATGGGAATGTGGATGCGGTGGCGGCTCATCCACAGCGCCGTGGAGCCGCTGTCGGTCATGGCCACGATGGCCTTGGCGCCCAGGTGGTGGGCGGTGAACAGCGCGCCCATGGCGATGGACTGGTCGATGCGCCCCGCCGTCTGGCCGATGAAGTCGGAGTCGCGGTCAACGTCTTCGGCGGCCTCGGCGGCAGCGCAAATCTTGGCCATCTCCAGCACTGTCTCCAGCGGGTACTTGCCCGCGGCCGTTTCGGCGCTGAGCATCACCGCGTCGGTGCCGTCCAGCACGGCATTGGCCACGTCGCTGACTTCGGCGCGCGTGGGCACGGGGTTGGTGATCATGCTCTCCATCATTTGCGTGGCGGTGATGACCACCTTGTCCATGTCGCGCGCCATGCGGATCATGCGCTTTTGCAATGCGGGCACGGCGGCGTTGCCCACCTCCACGGCCAGGTCGCCGCGCGCGACCATGATGCCGTCGGACACGCGCAGGATTTCCTCCAGGCGCGGAATGGCCTCGGCACGCTCGATCTTGGCGATCAGGCTGGGCTTGTGGCGGTATTCGGCCGCCGCCACGTTGCACAGCTGGCGGGCCATTTCCATGTCGGTGGCATTCTTGGGAAAACTCACGGCCACGTAGTCGGCCTGGAAGCTCATGGCGGTCTTGATGTCTTCCATGTCCTTGCCCGTGAGCGCGGGCGCCGTCAGGCCGCCGCCCTGCTTGTTGATGCCCTTGTTGTTGGACAGCTCGCCGCCCACCTTCACCGTGGTGTGCACTGCCTCGCCGCGCACGGCATCCACCTGCAGCACGATCAGGCCGTCGTTGAGCAGCAGCACGTCACCGGGCTTCACATCGCGCGGCAGCTCCTTGTAGTCCAGGCCCACGCCCTGCAGGTCGCCAGCTTCCGTGCGCGAAGCGTCCAGCACAAAGGGCCGGCCCGATTCCAGCATCACCCGTCCCTCGGCAAACTTGCCCACGCGGATCTTGGGCCCCTGCAGGTCGGCCATGATGGCCACCTCGCGTCCGGCACGCTGCGCAGCCTCGCGCACCATGGCTGCACGCTCCACATGGTCCTGCGCCCTGCCGTGGCTGAAGTTCAGCCGCACCACGTTCACGCCCGCGGCAATCATCTGTTCAAGCAGCTGCGGGCTGCTGGAGGCGGGGCCCAGCGTGGCGACGATCTTGGTGGCGCGGTAAATCTGCATGGCGATGGCCGTTCTGTGGATGTAATTAGGTTCCGATTCTTGCACGGCACCGGTTACAAACCGGTTCCAAAACGCATTTCAGTTTTCGCTGGCGCTGCGCATCACCCGCGACGCATGAGACTGGCGCGGCCCGGGCCGGGCGCGACGCGCCACAGGGGGTTGTTTCACTTCAACCACGCATCAGCGCCTCGATCTCGTCGGCCTCCACGGGTACGCCGCGGGTGATGAGCTCGCAGCCGCTGTCGGTGACGATGGCGTCGTCCTCAATGCGGATGCCGATGTGGTGGAACGCCTCGGGCACGCCCGGCGCCGGGCGCACGTACAGGCCCGGCTCGATGGTCAGCACCATGCCCGGGCGCAGGATGCGGCTGGGGCGGCTCTGGATCAGCTCGCCCGACAGCGGATCGCGGCGCTCGCTCACCTGCCCCACCTCGCCCGGCTCCACGTAGCTGCCGCAGTCGTGCACGTCCATGCCCAGCCAGTGGCTGGTGCGGTGCATGTAGAACTGAAAATATGCGCGCTGCTCGATCACGTCCTGCGCCGTGCCCACCTTGTCCTTGTCGAGCAGCCCCAGGTCCAGCAAGCCCTGCGCCAGCACGGCCACCGTGGCCTCGTGCGGATCGTTGAAACGGTTGCCGGCGCGCGTGGCGGCAATGGCTGCCTTCTGGCTGGCCAGCACCAGGTCGTACAGCGCGCGCTGCGGCCCGGTGAAGCGCCCGTCAGCCGGAAAGGTGCGCGTGATGTCGCTGGCATAGCCGTCCAGCTCGCAGCCGGCGTCGATCAGCACCAGCTCGCCAGCGCGCACGGGCGCGGTGTCGGCGCGGTAGTGCAGCACACAGGCATTGGCGCCCGCCGCCACGATGGAGCCATAGGCCGGGCATTGCGAGCCTTCTTCGCGGAAGGCGTGCAGCAGCTCGGCGTCCAAGTGGTATTCGCGCACATCCTGGCCGGCGCGCAGCATGCGGCTGCTGCGCTGCATGGCGCGCACATGGGCGCGGGCGCTGATGGCGGCGGCGCGGCGCATCAGGTCCAGCTCGTGCGGGTCTTTCACCAGGCGCATTTCATCGAGCAACGTGCACAGGTCGCCCTGCTGCGCCGGGCACAGCGCGCCGTGGCGCACGCGCGCGCGCACCTGGTTCAGCCAGCCCTCGACGCGCGCGGCCAGCCCGGCATGCGTGGCGAAGGGAAACCACACCTGGCTGCGGTTTTCCAGCAGGCGCGGCAGGCGCGCATCCAGCTCGGCCACGGAATGCGCGGCCTGCACGCCCAGATGGGCCACCGCCGCCTCGGGGCCCAGGCGGTAGCCGTCCCAGATCTCGCGCTCCATGTCCTTGGGCTGGCACAGCAGCGTGGCCTGGCCCTCGGCCGTGAGCACCAGCCAGGCGCCGGGCTCGGCAAAGCCGGTCAGGTAATAAAAGTAGCTGTCGTGGCGGTACAAAAAGTCGCTGTCGCGGTTGCGAGCACGTTCGGGGGCCGTGGGCACGATGGCGACGCCGCCAGCGCCCAATTGGGCCGCCAGACGCGCACGCCGCTGGGCGTAAATGGATGTCATGCGGCTATCGTACTGCCCCACCGCCGCGCGCCCGCAGCGGCGCGGCGACAACCCCGCGGCCAGCAGGCCCGGCGCCGCTCCTGCGCCCACCGCCTGCAGACGACTGCCGCACACGCGCTGTGTGCACCTGGGGAAGCCGACAAAGTGTCAAGGTGTTTTTGGACTCAAACCCAGGCCAGTCAAGCGCCAGACGCTCCTATTTTCAAGAAACCCAATCAGTCCAGGTTCAACGCCGCCAGGCGCTCGGGCGTGCCCACGTCCGTCCAGCGCCCGGTGTAGCGCTCGGCCGTCACCCGCCCGGCATCCATGGCGCGGCGCAGCAGCGGCGCCAGCGGCGCAGCCACGCCCTGCGGGTTGCCGGGGGTGATGTCGCACCACGGCGCGGTAAACAGTGCGGCGCGCAGCAGGGCAATGGTGCTGTAGGTGTAGCGCGGCGCCGCGCTGTCCGTCGGCAGGTTCAGCGCCCGGCCGTCCGGGGACAGGCCGAAATCGCCACGCGGGTTGTGCGCCGGATTGGGCACCAGCCAGATATGGGCCAGCGCTTCGCTGGCGGCAAAGCGCCGCACGGCAGCAGCCTCAAAGCGGAAGTCGGGCGCATACACATCGCCCGCGGCCAGCCAGAACACCGGCCCCAGCAGCGGCAGCGCGCGCGCAATGCCCCCGGCGGTCTCCAGCGCGGCGCCAAAGTCCTGCCCCTCGTGCGAGTACGTAATTGATAGCTGCTCACGCTTGTCCGACAAGGGCTGGGAGCCGAAATGATCACCAAACCTGGCGCTGATCTGCTCGCCCAGCCAGGCGGTGTTGACCACCACGCGCGGCACGCCGGCATCGGCCAGCGCCTGCAGATGCCAGCCCAGCAGCGGCTGGCCGCGCACCTGCAGCAGGGGTTTGGGGGTGTGGTCGGTCAGCGGGCGCATGCGCTCGCCGCGTCCGGCAGCCAGCAGCAGCGCCGGCGCCTGCGCGTCGCGGTCCGTCGCGGTGTCCAGAAAAGTAGGGGAGCCGTTGTGCATGGCGATGCACTGTAGCGGCTCGCGCACCGTCATATTTCCGACACGTGGACCGGTATGGACAGCCGCCGCCCAAGCCCGGCCGCGGGGGCGCCGGTAAAATCCGCGGTTTCTTTCACCAGAACACCGCCCCCTTTGCGGCGCCACTCCCTCATGGCCAACTCTCAACAAATGGCGAATGCGATCCGCGCACTCGCAATGGATGCCGTTCAACAAGCCAACTCCGGCCACCCCGGCGCGCCCATGGGCATGGCCGACATGGCCGTAGCGCTGTGGGGCCGACACCTTCGGCACAACCCCGCCAACCCGCAGTGGATGAACCGCGACCGCTTCGTGCTGTCCAACGGCCACGCCTCCATGCTGCTGTATGCGCTGCTGCACCTGACGGGCTACGACCTGCCCATCAGTGAGCTGAAAAACTTCCGCCAGCTGCACAGCAAGACCGCGGGCCACCCCGAGCACGGCATCACCCCCGGCGTGGAAACCACCACCGGCCCGCTGGGCCAGGGCATCACCAACGCCGTGGGCTTTGCGCTGGCTGAAAAGCTGCTGGCTGCCGAGTTCAACCGCGAAGGCCACCAGGTGGTGGATCACCACACGTACGTATTTTTGGGCGACGGCTGCCTGATGGAAGGCATCAGCCACGAGGCCGTGGCGCTGGCCGGCGCCTGGAAATTAAACAAGCTGATCGCGCTGTACGACGACAACGGCATCAGCATCGACGGCCAGGTGGCGCCCTGGTTCATCGACAACACGGCCCAGCGCTTTGCCGCCTGCGGCTGGAACGTGATCGACGCGGTGGACGGCCACGACGTGGAGGCCCTGGCCACCGCCATTGCGCAAGCCAAAACCAGCGCCGACAAACCCACGCTGATCGTCTGCAAGACGGCCATTGGCAAGGGCAGCCCCAACCGCGCGGGCACCGCCAAGGCCCACGGCGAGCCGCTGGGCGCAGAAGAGATCAACCTGACGCGCGCCGCCCTGGGCTGGTCGCACGAGCCCTTCTCCATCCCCGAATCGGTCTATGCCGACTGGGACGCCAAGGCCGCCGGCCAAGCGTTTGAAGCCGAATGGACGCTGCGCTTTGCCGCCTACGAGGCCGCCTACCCCGAGCTGGCCTTCGAGCTGACCCGCCGCATGGCGGGCGACCTGCCCCCGTCCTTTGCCCAGGTGGCCGTGGACACCGTGGTGGCCGCCCACCTCAAGGCCGAGACCGTGGCCAGCCGCAAGGCCAGCCAGCTGGCGCTGGAAGCCTTCACCGCCGCGCTGCCCGAGCTGCTGGGCGGATCGGCCGACCTGACGGGCTCCAACCTGACGAACACCAAGAGCACGCCCGCGCTGCGCTTTGACGGCAAAGGCCATGTGGTCAAGACCGAGGACGGCCAGATCGGCCGCCACATCAACTACGGCGTGCGCGAGTTCGGCATGGCCGCCATCATGAACGGCGTGGCGCTGCACGGCGGCTTCATCCCCTACGGCGGCACCTTCCTCACGTTCAGCGACTACAGCCGCAACGCCATCCGCATGGCCGCGCTGATGAAGCAGCGCGTGATCCACGTCTTCACGCACGACTCCATCGGCCTGGGCGAAGACGGCCCCACGCACCAGTCCATCGAGCACGCCGCCAGCCTGCGCCTGATCCCGGGCCTGGACGTGTGGCGCCCCGCCGACACCACCGAGACCGCCGTGGCCTGGAGCGCCGCCCTGTCCAACCGCAACCAGCCCACCGCGCTGCTGCTGAGCCGCCAGAACCTGCCCTACGCGCCCAAGAGCGACCTGGGCGACATCTCGCGCGGCGCCTACATCCTGTCCGAGCCCAAAGACATCGGCCTGAAGAAAAAGGCCCAGGCCGTCATCATCGCCACCGGCTCCGAGGTGCAACTGGCCCTGGCCGCGCAAAAGCTGCTGGCAGAGCGCAAGATCGCCGTGCGCGTGGTCTCCATGCCCAGCACCACCACCTTTGACCGCGAGGACGTGAAGTACAAGAAGCAGGTGCTGCCCGCGGGCCTGCCGCGCATCGCCGTCGAGATGGGCGTGACCGACTTCTGGTGGAAGTACGGCTGCGCTGCCGTGGTCGGCATCGACACCTATGGCGAATCCGCCCCCGCGCCCGTGCTGTTCAAGCACTTCGGCTTCACGCCCGAGAACGTGGCCGACACCGTACGTGCGGTGCTCAAGCGTGCGCGCTGATTCCACACGGTTTTCGTTTTTTGCAATCCTCCCTATCCAAAGGCTCACAACATCATGACCATCAAGATTGGCATCAACGGCTTCGGCCGCATCGGCCGCAACGTGCTGCGCTCGGCGGTGCAGAATTTTTCCGACATCGAAGTCGTTGCCATCAACGACCTGCTGGAGCCCGAGTACCTCGCGTACATGCTGCGCTATGACAGCGTGCATGGCCGCTTCAAGGGCGAGGTCTCGGTCGAGGGCAACACGCTGATCGTCAACGGCAAGAAGATCCGCCTGACGCAGGAGCGCGATCCCGCCAACCTGAAGTGGAACGAAGTCGGCGCCGACATCGTGATCGAATCCACCGGCCTGTTCCTGGACAAGGCCAGCGCCGAGAAGCACATCGCTGCCGGCGCCAAGAAGGTGCTGATGTCGGCTCCGTCCAAGGACGACACGCCCATGTTCGTGTTCGGCGTGAACCACAAGACCTACGCCGGCCAGGCCATCATCTCCAATGCGTCCTGCACCACCAACTGCCTGGCCCCCGTTGCCAAGGTGCTGCATGACAAGTGGGGCATCAAGCGCGGCCTGATGACCACCGTGCACGCCGCCACCGCCACGCAAAAGACCGTGGACGGCCCCAGCAACAAGGACTGGCGCGGCGGCCGCGGCATTCTGGAGAACATCATCCCCAGCAGCACCGGCGCCGCCAAGGCCGTGGGCGTGGTGATCCCCGCGCTGAACAAGAAGCTGACCGGCATGTCCTTCCGCGTGCCCACCTCTGACGTGTCGGTGGTGGACCTGACCGTCGAGCTGGAAAAGGAAGCCAGCTACGACGAGATCAAGGCCGAGATGAAGGCCCAGTCCGAAGGCGCCCTGAAGGGCGTGCTGGGCTACACCGAAGACAAGGTGGTGGCCACCGACTTCGTGGGCGAGACCTGCACCTCGGTGTTTGACGCCGAAGCCGGCATTGCCCTGGACAAGACCTTCGTGAAGGTCGTTTCCTGGTACGACAACGAGTGGGGCTACTCCAACAAGTGCCTGGAGATGGTGCGCGTGATGGCCGGCAAGTAAGCCGCCAAACTGCATCAACCCTGCACACCAACGCGCCCTCGGGCGCGTTTTTTTGCGCCTGCAAATAGGCAGCGCCCACAAAAAAGGCCGCAGGCACATCGCGTACCTGCAGCCCTGGTTTGTAGCCAAATATGGCTTTAGCGCTTACCCATCAAGCGCTGGCAGCTATTGATTCAATAGCTGCCGATCACTCCGCCGTGCGGATGGTGTCGCGGCCGTTGCGGTCCTTGGCGCGGTCGAGGTCGTCGCCCAGCACGCGCACCATCTTGTCCACTGCACCGGTGAAGGCGTCGGCCACCTTCGCTGCCTCGGCGTGCACCGCCACGGGCTGACGGCCAGCGGGGCGTGCTTCGATCACGCAGCGCTTGTCGGCCGTGCCGGACTTGCCGCCGTCCAGGTCGGACAGGAACACCTCGATGCGCGTCACATGGTCGCGAAAGCGCGCCAGCTTGGCAGCGGCCTCTTCTTGAATCCATTGGGCCAGCGATTCACCACCCTGGATGTGGTCGTCGGTATGCACTTGAATCTGCATGATTTCTCTCCTTCTAGAAAATGATTCCAATAACGTCAGTCGGGGCATGACTTCCCCATTGCATCCATCATGCCGCAGCAAGCGAACAAGAAATTGACACCCCCCGAGTATCGCCGCCCTCGCCACCCGCGCCGCGGCCCGCTCCTACACGCGTCGCACTGCAGAGGCGTTACAAAATAAACATGACTGTCCTGCCCCACTGGCTGCAGCAAGGTGCAGCCGCAGCGCCAATGCCCTCGCCCGCGCGCCTCAAGATCGGCCTGTCGGCCTGCTTCTCGCACGCCGACCCCGGCCGCCCGCTGTTTACCAACAAGACGCTGCAATACGTGGAGCAGTCCATCGCGCACTGGATCATGTCGGCCGGCGCGCTGGTGGTGATGGTGCCCTGCCCCACCGGCGAGACCGCGCGCGGCGACGTCACCCTAAAGCACTACGCCGAGTGGCTGGACGGCGTGGTCATGCACGGCGGCGCGGACGTGTGGCCCGGCAGCTACGGCGAGGTGCCGCTGCACGACGCCTGGCTGGGCGACCGCGTGCGCGACCTGTACGACCTGGCCGTGGTGGAGGCCTTCGAGCAGGCGGGCAAGCCCATCTTTGGCGTGTGCCGCGGGCTGCAGCTGATCAACGTGGCCTTTGGCGGCACGCTGTACCAGGACATCGAGACGCAGCACCCCGGCGCGCTGCAGCACCGCAACGCCAGCGCCTACGACCAGCATGTGCACGAGGTGGACATCGTGCCCGGCACGCAGATGGCGCGGCTGTACCCGGGGCAGCCGCGCGTCACTGTCAACAGCATCCACCACCAGGGCATCAAGCGCCTGGCGCCGGGCTTTGACATCGAGGCCTGGAGCTACCCCGACGCCGTGCCCGAGGCCATCCGCCGCAGCGCCAGCCAGGGGCGCGGCTACATCGCAGCCACGCAGTGGCACCCGGAGTTTCGCAGCACCAACGCGGCCCTGCTGGACGACACGCCGCTGCTGCACGACTTTCTGGCCGCCTGCAGCCAGGCCCGCGCGCGCCCGCATCCGGGGCGCAGCCCGCTGCACATCCGCGACCGCGCCGAGCGCCTGCTGCGCCGCGCGCTGCTGCGGCAGCGGTGAATCAGTCGCTGGCCGCTACGTCCTCATCACCATCAGGGAAGAGCGTCTCGTAGGTGGGATCGGCGTATTCCCAGTCAATGTCGCAGCTGTCCACGTAATCGCGCACCGCCTCAAAATCGCAATGGGGTTGCACATTGATGACGAAAAACTTGGCGCCATCGCCCTCGTAGCCGCAACCCATCGCCTGCAGCCGATCCAGCACGGCACGCGCTTCGGCCGACTCCTGGATCGATTCCTTCATGAAAATACGCAGCGTGCGGTGACCCGACTTCTGCACGACACGCGTCACATAAGGCCGCGGGTCGTCTTCGTACTTCGGCTCGGCTTCGAAAATGTCCTCGAAGGAAATGCCATAGGCAAAGAACGGGTAGTTCTGCAGCTGGTAGCGATTTCCCCCCAACGGCTTGGCCCAGGGGCATTCGACATCCACCTCGTCCGTATCGTCGTAGGTTTGTTCAATCACCACCTTGACGACCTCGTCGCCGTTATCCAGCTGCTGATTGCTCATCTCTGGGCCTCAATGGTGATGCCCGTGCCCGCCGTGCACATGACGGTGGGCGATTTCCTCCGGCGTGGCAGCGCGCACCTCGGTCACCTTGCAGGCAAAGCGCAGGGCCTTGCCGGCCAGCGGGTGGTTGCCGTCCAGGTGCACCACGGGGCCCTTGATCTTGACCACGTTGAAGACCTGCGGCTGGCCGTCAGCGCCCGGGCCCTGCAGCTGGCCACCCACCTTCACGCCCGGCGGAAATTCGGCCTTGGGGATGGTGCGCACCAGCGCTTCGTCGCGCTCGCCAAAGGCGTCGGCCACGGCCAGGTCCACGGTGGCGGCATGGCCCACGGCCTGGCCGTCCAGTGCGGCCTCCACCTTGGCAAAAATATTGTCATAGCCGCCGTGCAGGTAGGCGACGTGGCCCGCGTCCAGCGGCTTGGCGGTGGCGGGGTCGGTGATCTTGTAGCTGAGCGTGACGGCGGTGTCTTTGGTGATGTGCATGGCTGATTCGGATTGAAAGCGGCTGCGATTGTCCCGCAAGCGCAGCCCCGCAGCTTCAGGTCGCCTTATGCCGCGATCGGGGTAAGGCCTCAGGCCTGTGGCACCTCGTCGGTCTGCGCGCCCGGGTGGCGCGCAAAGCGCCGCGGCGCGCTGCCGTGCACGGGGTCGCTGCTATCCCAGGGCCAGCCGCCAAACTGGGTGCGGCGATAGTCCTGCATGGCCTGCATGATTTCCTGCTGGGTGTTCATCACGAAGGGGCCGTACTGCACCACCGGCTCGCCAATGGGGCGGCCCTGCAGCAGCAGGCATTCGACGGCGTCGCTGCCGGTGTTGAGCAGTTCCAGCGCGCGGCCCGGCACCACCTCCAGCGCTGCATGGCCGGCCTGCGCCTGGCCCCCGACCGTGAGGCCCTGGCCCACAAACCAGTACAGCATGCGGCGCGTGCCCTGGCCGCGTACGGCGGGCAGCGTCCAGCGGGCGCCGGGTTCCAGGTGCAGCGTCCAGACGGCCACATCGGCATCGTGCTGCGCGGCCCAGGACTCGGGCGGGGGCGGCAGCGGTGCGCCCGCGCCGTCCAGCGCACCGGCAATCACGGTGACCGTGGTGCGCCGGCCGGCAGCGTCGGCCTGCACCAGACGCGGTATGCGCTCGTTCCAAAGCATGGTGAAGTGCGGCTGCGCCATCTTCTGACGGGCGGGCAGGTTCAGCCAGATCTGGAACAGCTCCAGCGGGTTGGACGCGTCGGTGTTCAGCAGCGGAAACATCTCCGAATGCATGATGCCCGCGCCCGCGGTGACCCACTGCACATCGCCGCCGCCAAAGCGCGCAGCTGCGCCCAGCGAGTCGGCATGGTCGATCAGCCCCTTGCGTACCAGCGTGACGGTCTCAAAGCCCCGGTGCGGGTGGCCGGGAAAGCCGGGCACGCTCTCGCCGTGGTACATCGAAAAGCCGTCCTTGCGGCTGAAGTCGCTGCCCATCTGGCGGCCCTGCAGTTCGACGGCCTGCACGCCCATGGCGCCATTGCCCGCGGGGTAGGCGTCGTCGTGGTGGGCACAAAACAAAAACGGATCGAGCGTGGGCCACAGGGGGCCAAGCGGCTGGGTGTGCAGGACGGGGCTGTCGGGGGTGTGCATGGGGGCCTTTCTGGGGGTGGTTGTGTGGATGGCAGGTTACGCGCCTGGTGCAGCAGATGCGGCCACAGGTCGATTCGGCCAGCGGGCTTGAGTGCAACACTGCGGCCCAGCCGTGGAACACCGGCCCTGCAAAATACAAGCCAAATCTGCCTCCATCCCTTATCTGTCAAGCGCTAGCAGCTATCGTTTGATGAGCACACAAACGATGCACCCGCCAGCGCACGCAACTGCTGGTGCGCCGCGCTGTCCAGATCCACGGGGCGCTGGTTCTTGGCCTGCAGGTAGCGCTCGGTAAACACCTCCAGCCAGGCCAGCAGCAGCGCGGCTGCATGCGCATCGCCCGCCTGCGCCAGGCACAGGGCCGCCACCTCGGCGGTGCAGAAATGGTCGCTGCGCGTGGAGCGGCGCAGCCGGTAGCGCGAAGCCTCGTCGCTGTGCAGGCTCAGCACTGGAAAGCGGTCCAGGTACGGACTTTTGCGGAACATCTTGCGCGCCTCGGGCCAGGTGGCGTCCAGCAGCACGAACAGCGGGCGCGGGCCGTGCGGCGCAGCGCCGGCCGCCACCACCTCCGCCTGCGGCGCTACCGCCCGCACCACGCGCGCGGCATCGGCAAATTCACCCGGAAACACCACATACGGCTGCCACTGCGGGTCGGCCAGCAGCGCCAGCAGGGCCGGATCGACCTCGGTGCGCGTCCAGCCAAAGGCGTAGGTGTGCGGCACCAGGTCGGCAATCAGCCAGCCGGTGTTGCTGGGCTTGAGCGGCTCGATGTCCGCCATCAGCAGGCACATGCCCGCATGCACCACCGGCTGCGGGCGCAGCGCGCATTGGCAGTGGCTCAGCGGCAGGCGGCAGCCTTCGCAGCGCTCGCGACGCGAGCCGCCGCGCGCCAGAAACGGCTTGGCGCTGCGGGCCAGGCGCGCAGCGCGCAGCAGTGAAACGGCATGGGACATAAAAGGCGGCGCACGCCCGCAGCGGGCGCACACGGGTGGCGTCAAGGCGGCGATTGTCGGGCATGGGCGCCGCGCGGCGGCGCTGCCTCGTCAGGGTAAGCCCTGGCATCGCCAAACGATTGTTTTACCCATTGAAATTTAAAACATCGGTTTTGACCGACAACTCCACTCACACCTAAATTCCATGACAAATCACGTTTCAACCAAAGAAACAAACACCATGTCCTCGCCCAATTCCAACGCCCGCCCCAAGGCCGTGGTGAACCACCTGCCCGGTGGCAGCACGTCCACCGTGGAGCGCGCCATGCGCGTGCTGCGGGTGATGTCCGAGGGCGGCAATGCGCGCCTGACCGACATAGCAGCCGCGGCCGATCTGGACAAGGCCACCACGCTGCGCCTGCTGGAGGTGATGGTGCGCGACGGCTTTGTGGCGCGTGATGCGCAAAGCAAGCAGTTCTCGTTGGGGCCCGAACTCATGGTGCTGGGCGCGGCCGCGCTGCGGCGCTTTGACCCGCGGCCGCTGGCGCGCCCCAGCCTGCTGCGGCTGGTGGGCCAGTTTGAGGACAGCGCGGTGCTGTCCATCCCCAGCGGCGTGGAGTCGCTGTGCATTGACGTGGAAGACGGCACCTACCCCATCCGCGCCAACTACCTGCGCGTGGGCAGCCGCCGCCCGCTGGGCGCGGGCGCAGGCAGCCTGGCGCTGCTGGCCTGGATGCCCGATGCCGAGCGCGAGGCGGCGCTGGAAATTTTGGCCAGCCAGATGAGCCGCTACCCGCGCATCACCCCCGCGCTGCTGCGCGAGCGCATTGCCGATGCGCGTGAACGCGGTTACGTGGTGCTGCTGGACGTGGTGGTCGAGCGCATGGGTGGCATTGGCGTGCCCGTGCTCGACCCCGAGGGCCGCCCCGTGGCCGCCCTGAGCATCGCCGCGCTGAATGACCGCATCCTTGCGCGCGAGTCCGCCATGGCGCATGCGCTGATCCACGAATCCACTGTGTGCCAGGTGCGCTGGTCCGAGGCCATGCGCACCAGCCGCCGGCAGGCGGGCACACCCCCACAGCCCCCATCCCTGGAGACATTGCGATGACCTCACCCTCCCCCGCCTGGCTGCGCGGCGCGGGCAGCACCCCCTTTGGCCGCCACGAAGGCCGCGGCGCGCTCGATTTGATGGCCGACGCCGCGCGCCAGGCGCTGGCCAGTGCCGATTTGGCGCGTGCCGACGTTGACGGCGTGCTGTGCGGCTATGCCACCACGCTGCCGCATTTGATGCTGTCCACGCTGTTTTGCGAACGCTTTGGCCTGGCGCCGCACTACGCGCACAGCATGCAGCTGGGCGGCGCCACGGGCGCGGCCATGCTGATGGCGGCGCGCGAGCTGGTGCGCGCGGGCCGCTGCCGCAACGTGCTGGTGGTGGCGGGCGAGAACCGCCTCACGGGCCAGTCGCGCGACAGCTCCATCCAGACCCTGGCCCAGGTGGGCGACGCCGACTACGAGGTGCCCAACGGCGCCAGCGTGCCCGCGTATTACGCGCTGATGGCGTCCGAATACATGCACCGCACGGGCGTCACCAGCGCCGACCTGGCCGAGTTCGCGGTGCTCATGCGCGCCAACGCCGCGCGCCACCCCGAGGCGCACCTGCGCACGCCCATCACCCATGCCGAGGTGCTGGCCGCCAAACCCATCGCCGCGCCGCTGTCGCTGCTGGACTGCTGCCCCATCTCTGACGGCGCCATGGCGTTCGTCGTCTCTGCCGACCCAGGCCCCCACACCGCCGTGCGCCTGGCGGGCGCTGGCCAGGCGCACCGCCACCAGCACCTCACCGCCATGGCCGACGTGATGCAGTGCGGCGCGGCCGACGCCGCCACCCGGGCCTTTGCCGAGGCGGGACTGACCCCGGCGGACATCGACTACCTGGGCATTTACGACTCGTTCACGATCACGCTGGTGATGCTGCTCGAAGAGATTGGCTTTGCCCCACGCGCCGGCGCCGCCGCACGGGCCCGCGCGGGCGACTTTGCGCCCACCGGCGCGCTGCCGCTGAACACGCACGGCGGCCTGCTGTCGTTCGGCCACTGCGGCGTGGCGGGCGGCATGGCCCACACCGTGGAGGCCTGGCGCCAGATGACGGGCCAGGCGGGCGAGCGCCAGATCCGGGCGCCACGGCGCGCCTTCATCCATGCCGACGGGGGCGTGATGTCGTCCCACGTCAGCCTGATTCTTTCAACGGAGGGCTGATCGCCATGACCTCGCTGGCAACCCCTTTCAACGACAGCCTGCGCGCGGGCGTGGTGCGCTTTCAACGCTGCGCCGCCTGCGGCCATGCCCAGACCCTGGCGCGCTACGCCTGCCAACGCTGCGGCCACGACCGGCTGGACTGGCGCGACGCCGCTGGCACCGGCGCCGTGTGCGCCGCCACGGTGGTGGCGCGCGCGCCCTCGGAGGACTTCCGCGCGCTGGCGCCCTACACGCTGGTGATCGTGCAGCTCGACGAGGGCCCGCGCCTCATGGGCCACGCGGCCGCGGGTGTGCAGATCGGCGAGCGCGTGCGCGCCGAATTCTTCGAGCACCAGGGCCGGCCGCTGCTGCGCTTCGTGCCAGATGAAGCAACACCCCCCTGAGACGCTTCGCGTCCTCCCCCCGCTCTCGCATTGCTGCGCAACGCGGGCAGGGGGACGCAGCCCTCGCTGCGGGGCGGCCCTTGCTCGGCTGCCCTGGTTTCGGTTGCGCCAGTTGCATCGGCCGCGCTTTTCATCCATCGACTGAAAGATCACAAGGAGACAAACCATGCCATTCACCTCTTTACACCGCCGCCGCTTCACGGGCCTGGTCTGCGCCGCGCTGTGCGCCGCTGCCTCGCCCTTCGCCTGGGCCAACGACTACCCCAACAAGCCCGTGAAGCTGGTCGTGCCTTACCCGCCGGGCGGGCCCACCGACATCGTGGCGCGCGTGGTGGCGCAAAAGCTGCAGGAGCAGATGGGCCAGCCCTTCGTGATCGACAACCGCCCCGGCGGGGGCGCCAACATTGGTGCCGAGGCCGTGGCGCGCAGCCCCGCGGACGGCTACACGCTGGTGGTGGCCACCACGGTGCATGCCATCAATCCCTCGCTGTTCGCCAAGCTCAGCTACTCCATCACCAAGGACTTTGCGCCCGTGTCGCAGCTCACCAGCGGGCCGCTGGTCATCGTGACCCACCCCGCCACGCCCGCCAACAACGTCAAGGAGCTAATCGCGCTGGCCAAGTCCAAGACCGGCGGGCTCAACTACGCGTCGTCTGGCAACGGCCAATCCACGCACCTGTCGGCCGAGCTGTTCAGCGCCATGGCCGGCGTGAAGATGGCCCATGTGCCCTACAAGGGCAGCGCCCCTGCGCTCACGGACGTGATGGGCGGCCAGGCGGATCTGATGTTCGACACCATGCTCTCGTCCATGCCGCATGTGAAGGCGGGCAAGCTCAAGGCGCTGGCCGTGACCAGCAGCCAGCGCTCGCCCAGCGCGCCGGACATCCCCACGGTGGCCGAGTCCGGCCTGCCCGGCTACGAGGCCATCGCCTGGAACGGCGTGCTGGCGCCTGCCGGCACGCCCAAGGAGGTGGTGGACCGCCTGAACGCCGAACTGAAGAAGGCGCTGGACAACCCCGAGGTAAAGCAGCGCTTCGAAGCCCAGGGCTTTGCCGCCGCCTGGAACACGCCCACCGCCTACGCCGGCTTTCTGCAGGCCGAGGTGGACAAGTGGGGCAAGGTGGTCAAGGCCTCGGGCGCAAAGATTGACTGACCCCCTGAGGCGCTGCGCGCCTTCCCCCTGAAAGGGGGACGCAGCCCTCGCTGCGGGGCGGCCCTTGCTCGGCTGCCGCGCAGGGGGTTGCGCCAGTTTCACGGTTTGCGCGCCATGACCATGGATCACTGAGACACACGTAACCACCATGCAAGACCTTCTTACCTCCGCACTCAATCCGCGCTCGGTCGCCATCGTCGGCGCCTCCGAGAACATCCACAAGATCGGCGGCCGCCCTATCCACTACATGCAGCGCCACGGCTACCGGGGCACCATCTATCCCATCAACCCGGCGCGCGAGGAAGTCCAGGGATACAAGAGCTACGCCGGCCTGGCCGCGCTGCCCGAGGTGCCCGACCTGGCGCTGATTGCCGTGGGCGGCGACAAGACCGTCGCCGCCGTGGAGGAATGCGCCGCGCGCGGCGTGAAGGCCGCGGTGGTGATCGCCTCGGGCTTTGGCGAGACGGGCCCCGAAGGGCGCGCGCTGCAAGACCACATGGTGGCCACCGCGCGCGCCGCGGGCATGCGCCTGTACGGCCCCAACACGCAGGGCCTGGCCAACTTTGGCACGGGCGCCATCGCGGGCTTTTCCACCATGTTCATCGAGGTGCCGCCCATGGACGGCCCCGTGGGCGTGGTGAGCCAGAGCGGCGGCATGAGCTCCATGATCTACGGCCTGGTGCGCGGGCGCGGCCTGGGCGTGCGCCATGTGCACGCCACGGGAAACGAGGCCGACGTGACCGCCGCCGAGATGGCCTGGGCCGTGGCGCACGACCCCGACGTACGGCTGCTGCTGCTGTACCTGGAGAGCATTGCCAACCCCGACATGCTGGCCGCCACCGCCGCCTATGCGCGCCAGCGCGACCTGCCCATCGTCGCGGTAAAGGCCGGGCGATCGGCCAGCGGGCAGAAGGCCGCGTCGTCCCACACGGGCGCGCTGGCCAACGAAGACCGCACGGTGGACGCCTTCTTCAAGCACCACGGCATCTGGCGTGTGCGCGACCCGCATGAGCAGGCGCGCGCCGCCCACGCCTACCTGAAGGGCTGGCGCCCCGAGGGCCGCCGCCTGGTGGTGATCAGCAACTCAGGCGCCAGCTGCGTGATGGGCGCCGACGCCGCCGAAGACATGGGCCTGCAACTGGCACAGCTGAGCCCCGCCACGCAGGCCGACGTGGCCTCCAAGCTGCCGGGCTTTGCCACTGCCAGCAACCCCATCGACGTCACCGCCGCGCTGCTGTCCAACAGCGGTTTGTTTGGTGACGTGCTGCCCGCCGTGGCGCAGGACCCGGCGGCCGACCTGTTCTTTTTGAACATTCCCGTGGCCGGCGCGGGCTACGACGTGGAGCGGTTTGCGCGCGACGCTGCGGCCTTCGAGGCCGCTACGGGCAAGCCCGTGGCCGTGGCCGCGTGGCAAGAGAGCGTGGCCGCGCCCTTTCGCGCCCACGGCATCGCCACCTTCCCCAACGAGGGCGAGGCCATCGCCGTGCTGGCCCAGGTGGCCGGCCACACAACGCTGATGCGCCAGCCGCGCGCCACCTGGCCCGCATTGCCCCAGGTGCAGGTGCCTGCCGACGCGCAAGGCTTTCTGAACGAGGTGGACAGCCTGGGCCTGCTGGCGCGCCACGGCGTGCCCACGGTGCCCATGCACCTGTGCCGCACCGCCGACGAGGCGCGCGCGGCGTTTGACGCCATCGGCGCGCCCGCGGTCGTCAAGGCCTGCTCGGCCGAGGTGCCGCACAAGTCCGAGCACGGGCTGGTGGCCCTGAATGTGCAGACGCGCGAGCAGGCGGCCGAACTGTTCGAGCGCTTTTGGGCCCAAATGGATGCGATGGGCGTGCAGCGCGACGGCGTGATCGTGGCGGCCACGCGCAAGGGCCAGCATGAGTTTATGGTGGGCGCGCGCATGGACCCGATCTTTGGCCCCGTGGTGGTGGTGGGCGACGGCGGCAAGTACGTGGAAGCGCTCAAGGACTGCGCCGTGCTGCTGCCCCCGTTCTCCGAGGCCGACGTGCAGGCCGCGCTGCGCACCCTGCGCATCGCCCCGCTGCTGGATGGCGTGCGCGGCGAGCCGCCGCTGGACGTGGCAGCCCTGTCGCGCATCACCGTGGCCGTGGGCCAGGTGATTGCGGGCGCGGGCGGCGCCATCGCATCGCTGGACTTGAACCCGGTGATGGTGAGCGCCGCAGGCCAGGGCGCCGTGGTGGTGGATGCGCTGGTGGAAGTATCAAAAACATAGCTGCTTGCGCCTACTGAATAAGCGCTAGAGCCACTTGTGGCCTGATTAGGTAGATGTTTCAGATCCCCGTCATTCCGGCGAAAGCCGGAATCTACCGTTGCGATCAGTGCGTGACACCTGGATTCCGGCCTTCTCCGGAATGACGGGGTAATTTATGTCAAGCGCTCTCTGAAATATGTCGCCAAATAGGACTTTTGGCGCTTAATCAGCGCCCCGCGTCAACCCCGCGCCGGAATCTGCAACCCCCGCTGCACGGCGGGGCGCGCCTCGAACGCGGTCAGCACGCGCTGCACCTGTGCGAAGGCATCAAAGCCCACCAGATCGCCCGCGCCGTAAAAGCCCACCAGGTTGCGCACCCAGGGGAAGATGGCCATGTCGGCGATGGTGTAGTCGCTGCCCATGATCCAGTCGCGGCCGGCCAGGCGCTGGTCTAGCACGCCCAGCAGGCGCCGCGATTCGGCCACGTAGCGCGCCAGCGGGCGCTTGTCCTCGTAGTCCTTGCCGGCAAACTTGTGAAAGAACCCCAGCTGGCCAAACATCGGCCCCACGCCGCCCATCTGCCACATCAGCCATTGCAGCGTCTCGTAGCGCGCGGCGCCCTGGGGCAGAAAGCGGCCGGTTTTCTCGGCCAGGTAAATCAAGATGGCGCCGGACTCGAACAGCGCCAGCGGCTGGCCGCCCGGGCCGTTGGGGTCCAGGATGGCCGGGATTTTGTTATTGGGGTTGAGCGCCAGAAACGCCGGCGACAGCTGATCGTTGTTGTCAAAGCTCACCAGGTGCGCCTCGTAGGGCAGCTGCATTTCCTCCAGCGCGATCGACACCTTCACGCCGTTGGGCGTGGCCAGGGAATACAGCTGCAGCCGGTCGGGCTGACGCGCGGGCCACTTGGCGGTGATGGGGTGGACTGCAATGGGGTGAGTAGTGTTCATGATCAATCCTTCACGAGGCCGCAATCGACCACCAGGTTCTGCCCCGTAACGGCGCGGCCCCAGGGCGACAGAAAAAACAGCACCGCGTCGGCAAACTCGGCCGGCGTGGTCACGCGGCGCAGCGGGGTCATGCTGGCGATGAGGTCGAATACCGCCTCGGGCGTGGCGCTGCTGGCGTCGGTGGTGCGCAGCAGCCCGCCCGACACCATGTTGACGGTGATGCCATGCGGCCCCAGGTCATGCGCCGCCGTGCGCGTGAGCGACAGCAGCGCCGCCT
>NZ_JBFWLZ010000018.1:0-15367 GCF_050251835.1 Diaphorobacter sp.
GGGTGGGCTTGCGCGACTGCTCGAATCCGTTGTTTTGATCTGCGGCCATTGCCAGGGTCTGCTGCTTCATCTGCGGATAACGTTTGAGAAGCGACAACGGTGGACCTTGATCAGCATTGCCCTAATTGCACCAAGGGCATCCCGGCGAGGCGACAGCCCTTGGTGTTGGCCCGCAGGGTGTGCGCTGTGGCATCCGGAGACTGAAGGGCATCGCAACCCAGGTACGGGTTGTCTGCGCGCTTCGCGAAGGACACTCTGCCGGCCGCCCGCATATGGCTGGCATACCTGATAATTCCCGGCATGAATCCCCTGCTCTCCTCACTGCAGCCCTACCCATTCGAGCGGCTGCGGCAGCTTTTTGCGGGCGTTACGCCTTCACCCGCTCATAGCGCCATCAGCCTGGGCATTGGCGAGCCGCGTCATGCGACGCCCCGCTTCATTCAGGACACTCTGGCATCCCACCTTCAAGGGCTGGCCAGCTACCCGTCCACCGCTGGCGAGCCCCGGCTGCGTGAAGCCTGCGCTGCCTGGATGCAGCGCCGTTACGGTATCGCGGTCAATCCGGCCACCCAGGTTCTGCCCACCAACGGCTCGCGCGAGGCTTTGTTTGCTTTTGCGCAAACGGTAATCGACCCGTCCCGCCCTGGCGCCACCGTGGTCTGCCCCAATCCGTTTTATCAAATTTACGAGGGCGCCACGCTACTGGCGGGCGCCACACCGCATTACGCGCCCAGTGACCCGGAGCGCAACTTCGCAGTGGACTGGGACAGCGTGCCCGAATCGGTCTGGCAGCGCACGCAGCTTGTATTCACCTGCTCGCCGGGCAACCCCACCGGCGCGGTGATGCCGCTGCCGGAGTGGGACAAGCTGTTCTCTCTGAGCGACCGCTACGGCTTCGTCATCGCCTCAGACGAGTGCTACAGCGAAATTTACTTTCAGGGCGATCCCCCACTGGGTGGCCTGGAAGCTGCGCAGCGCCTGGGCCGCACCGATTACCGCAACCTGATCGCCTTCACCAGCCTGTCCAAGCGCAGCAACGTGCCAGGACTGCGCAGCGGCTTTGTGGCGGGTGATGCGGCGCTCATCAAGGCTTTTTTGCTCTATCGCACTTACCACGGCAGCGCCATGGGGCCGGCTGTCCAGGCTGCCAGCATTGCTGCCTGGAACGACGAGTCGCATGTCGAGGAAAACCGCGCCCTGTACTGCCAGAAGTTTGAGCAGGTCACGCCCATGCTGGCACAAGTGATGGATGTGCGCCTGCCCGATGCAGGCTTTTACCTTTGGGCCAAGGTGCCGGACACGCTGGCGATGACCGACACCAGCTTCGCCCAGGCATTGTTGGCTCAATACAATGTCACCGTGCTGCCTGGCAGCTACCTGGCCCGCGACACCGGCGGCGTCAACCCCGGCGCCCAGCGCCTGCGCATGGCACTGGTGGCCGAAACCGCCGAATGCGTCGAGGCCGCCTCGCGCATCGTGCAATTCATTCAGTCCCGCACTTGACCCTCTTCTCTCCCATGACTTCACAACTGCAGACCCTGATCGACAACGCCTGGGACAACCGGGCCAGCCTCTCGCCCTCCAGCGCCCCCAAAGAGGTGACGGACGCCGTCGAGCAAGTGATCGCCGAACTCAACAACGGCAGCTTGCGCGTGGCCACGCGCGAAGGTGTGGGCCAGTGGACCGTGCACCAGTGGATCAAGAAGGCCGTACTGCTGTCCTTTCGCCTGAAAGACAACGCACTCATGAAGGCCGGCGACCTGGGCTTTTTTGACAAAGTGCCCACCAAGTTCGCCCATCTCAGCGCCGAAGAAATGGCCGCTACCGGCGTGCGCGTGGTGCCGCCTGCCGTGGCGCGACGCGGCAGTTTCATCGCTCGCGGCGCCATCCTGATGCCCAGCTACGTCAACATTGGCGCCTATGTCGATGAAGGCACCATGGTGGACACCTGGGCCACGGTGGGCTCTTGTGCCCAGGTCGGCAAGAACGTGCACCTGTCGGGCGGCGTGGGGCTGGGCGGCGTGCTTGAACCTCTGCAAGCCAACCCGACCATCATTGAAGACAACTGCTTCATCGGCGCGCGCTCCGAGATCGTCGAGGGCGTTATCGTCGAAGAAAACTCCGTCATCAGCATGGGTGTGTACATCGGCCAGAGCACTCCCATCTACGACCGCGCCACCGGCGAGACCACCTTCGGCCGCGTGCCCGCGGGGTCGGTGGTGGTCAGCGGCAGCCTGCCCAAGGACGGCGGGCGCTACAGCATGTATGCGGCCATCATCGTCAAGAAGGTGGATGCCAAGACCCGCTCCACCACCAGCCTCAACGATCTGCTGCGCGACTGAAAGCGCAAAGCCCTTTGACCAGCGCCACGACCACGACCAACATTGAGGGAGCGAGCATGAGCACGATGGAACGAATCCTGCGCCTCATGGCCGAGAAGAATGCCTCCGACGTTTACCTGTCGGCCCATGCCCCGGCGCTGATCAAGATCAACGGCGAGTGCGTGCCCATCAACAATCAGTTGCTGCCGCCCGACGCACCCAAAAAACTGCTGGCCGAGGTTGTCTCGCCCGACCGAATCGAAGAGCTCGAAGAAACCGGTGAGCTCAACATGGGCGTGCCGCTGTCAGGCGTGGGGCGTTTTCGCGTCAGCGCCATGCGCCAGCGCGGCACCTACGCGGTGGTGATCCGCTTCATCACACAGATCATCCCCCAGCTATCCACACTGAACCTGCCGCCGGTGCTGGGTGAACTGGTCCTGGAAAAGCGCGGCCTGATTTTGGTGGTGGGCGCCACCGGCTCGGGCAAGAGCACCACGCTGGCTGCCATGCTGGATCAGCGCAACGAAGCCATGACGGGCCACATCCTGACTGTGGAAGACCCCATTGAATATCAGTTCAAGAACAAAAAATCCATCATCAATCAGCGTGAAGTCGGCAGCGACACGCAATCGCTGCAAACAGCCCTGAAAAACGCGCTGCGTCAGGCGCCCGACGTGATCCTGATTGGCGAAATCCGCGACCGCGAAACCATGTCCGCCGCCATTGCCTACGCGCAGTCAGGTCACCTGTGCCTGGCCACGCTGCACGGCAACAACAGCTACCACGCTCTCAATCGCATTTTGTCGTTCTACCCTGTCGAAGTGCGTTCCACCATGCTGGGAGACCTGGCATCTGCACTCAAAGGCATCGTATCGCAGCGCCTGGTGCGCACCCCCGTCGGAGAACGCCTGCCCGCCGCCGAGATCATGCTCAACACCAAACTGGTGGCCGAACTGATCGAGAAAGGCGATTTTTCCGGCATCCGCGAAGCCATGGAAAAGTCGATGGCTGAGGGCTCGCAAACCTTCGAGGAATCTCTGGCGCGCCTGATCCTGGACGGGCGCATCGACCGCAAGGAGGGCCTGGCCTTTGCCGATTCGCCCACCAACCTGATGTGGCGCCTGCAAAACGACTTCGCCATTGCTGCCAAGGCAGCCCATGCGCAAAAAGAATTCAGCCAGCAGCCCGAGGACGACATCCCCTCGTTCACCGAGATCGTTCTGGACGTCAAACCCGCCTAAAACCCATACCCACCTGAGGCTGCCGCGCACGGCGCCACGCCCCACTACCCGCCCGATGTCTCCCACCCTTTTGCTGACCGAACAACTCATCGCTCGCCCATCCGTCACACCGGGCGACGCCGGCTGCCTGGAACTGCTGGCCGAGCGGCTTGCGCCCCTGGGCTTTGTCTGCGAGCGGATGGACAGCGGGCCGGACAGTTTCCGCGTCAGCAATTTATGGGCAAAACGGCCTGTAGCCCATGTGAATCAAGCGCAGACAGCTATCAAGACCATAGTATTTGCAGGCCACACGGATGTGGTGCCCACCGGCCCGCTGGAGCAGTGGAGCAGCCCGCCTTTCACCCCCACGCACCGCGAAGGCCGTTTGTACGGGCGCGGCGCGAGCGACATGAAGACCTCCATCGCAGCATTCGTGGTGGCCGTCGAAGAATTTCTGGCCGCCACGCCCGCGCCGCGCCTGAACATCGCCCTGCTGCTGACCAGCGACGAGGAAGGCCCTTCGGTGGATGGCACAAAGATCGTGATCGAGCAACTGCGCGCGCGCGGCGAGCGGCTCGACTGGTGCATCGTGGGCGAGCCCACCTCGGTCGAGCAGACCGGCGACATGATCAAGAACGGCCGCCGCGGCACGCTGTCGGGGCGGCTCACGGTGCGCGGCGTGCAGGGCCACATCGCCTACCCGCAGCTGGCGCGCAACCCCATTCACCAGGCCGTGCCGGCGCTGACCGAGCTTGCGGCCATCGTGTGGGACGAGGGCAATGCGTTCTTTCCGCCCACCAGTTGGCAGATGAGCAATATCCACGGCGGCACCGGCGCCACCAACGTCATCCCAGGCCAGGTGGTGATCGACTTCAACTTCCGCTTCAGCACCGAATCCACGGCCGAGGGCCTGCAAAGCCGCGTGCATGCCGTGCTGAACCGCCACGGCCTGGACTATGAGCTGGCGTGGACGCTGGGCGGCCAGCCTTTTTTGACCACGCCAGGCGAGCTGGTGGACGCGGTGCAGCAGGCCATTGCCGCAGAAACCGGCCTGCAAACCGCACTGTCCACCACCGGCGGCACCAGCGACGGGCGCTTCATCGCCCAGCTCTGCCCCCAGGTGATCGAGCTGGGCCCGCCCAACGCCAGCATCCACAAGATCGACGAAAACGTGCGCCTGGCCGACATCGATCCGCTCAAGAACATCTACCGCCGCACGCTCGAAAACCTCAACGCATTGGCGGGCGCATGACGGGGCCGCACATGCCGGGCGCTGTCCAGGGTGACACCATCGCCGCGCTCATCGCCAGTGGCGCCGCGCGTCTCACGCAAGCCGGCGTTGCATTTGGGCACGGCACTACCAACGCGCAGGACGAAGCCGCCTGGCTGGTGCTGTGGCGCCTGGGCCTGCCGCTTGACAGCGTGCTCGATGAAGGGGCGCCCGGTTCGGTATCAAATCAGCCCGTAGCCCCCGAAAAACAAGCGCAGATAGCTACTCTTTTTGAAGAACGCATTGCTACGCGCAAGCCCGCTGCCTACCTGACCCACGAGGCCTGGCTGCAAGGCGTGCCGTTCTACGTGGACGAGCGCGCCATCGTGCCGCGCAGCTTCATTGCCGAACTGCTGGCCGACGGCAGCATTGATGACTGGCTTAGCGACCAGACCCGCAACGTGCTCGACCTGTGCACCGGCAACGGCAGCCTGGCGGTTCTGGCTGCCATGGCCTGGCCCGAGGTGCGGGTCACTGGCGCAGACATTTCCGAAGACGCCCTGGCCGTAGCCCGCATCAACATCGACAAACACCACCTGCAAGATCGCATCACGCTGCAGCAATCCGACGGCCTGGCCGCCCTGCCCGGACCCTGGGATCTGATTTTGTGCAACCCGCCCTACGTCAACAGCCAGAGCATGGCCTGCCTGCCCGCCGAGTACCGCGCCGAACCCGCGCTGGCGCTGGCCGGCGGGGCAGACGGCATGGACTTCATCCGCCACCTGTTGCAGGACGCTGCGGCGCGCATGAGCGAACACGCCGTGCTGGTGCTTGAAATCGGCAACGAGCGCGAGTTTTTTGAAGCCGCTTTTGCGCAGTTGCCCGTGTTCTGGCTCGATACCAGCGCCGGCAGCGACCAGGTTGTGCTGGTCACGCGCAGCGCCTTGCAACGCTTTGTTTGAAGCCCACCCGTTTAGGGCGCCTTATGTACGCCTTATGTGCGCCTTGAAGCTACGCCTTGAAGAAACCGTGCGCCCCTGTGCGCACCGCACCCCATGATCACCCTGAAAAACGTCACCTTGCGCCGCGGCGCCAAGGTGCTGCTCAATGGCGTCAACGCCACCATCAACCCCGGTGAAAACGTCGGCCTGGTCGGGCGCAACGGCGCCGGCAAGTCCAGCCTGTTTGCACTGCTCAACGGCTCGCTGCACGAAGACGGCGGCGATTTCTCCATCCCGCCGCAATGGCGCATGGCGCAGGTGGCGCAGAACATGCCAGAAACCGACGAATCGGCCACCGATTTCGTCGTGGCCGGAGACACCCGCCTGGCCGAACTGCGCGCCGCGCTGGTGCGCGCCGAAGCCAGCGACGACGGCATGGCCATTGCCCACGCCTACACCGACCTGGCCGACGCTGGCGACCACGACGCCGTGCCGCGCGCGCAGGCGCTGATTCTGGGCCTGGGCTTCAAGGTTTCAGAACTGGACAAGCCGGTCAACAGCTTCTCGGGCGGCTGGCGCATGCGGCTGCAACTGGCGCGCGCGCTGATGTGCCCGTCAGATTTGCTACTGCTGGACGAGCCCACCAACCACTTGGACTTGGACGCCCTCGTCTGGCTGGAATCGTGGTTGCAGCGCTATGAAGGCACCATGATCGTCATCAGCCACGACCGCGAATTTTTGGACGCAGTCACCAACGTGACGCTGCACATCGACAGCGCCCAGCTCACGCGCTACGGCGGCAACTACAGCAAGTTTGAAGAATTGCGTGCCCAGCAGCTTGAACTGCAGCAGGCCAGCTTCGCCAAGCAGCAGGAAAAAATCGCCCACCTGAAAAAGTTCATTGACCGCTTCAAGGCCAAGGCCAGCAAGGCCAAGCAGGCGCAAAGCCGGGTCAAGGCGCTGGACCGCATGGAGAAAATCGCGCCCGTGCTGGCCGAGGCCGAATTCACCTTTGAATTCAAGGAGCCCACCAACCTGCCCAACCCCATGCTGGCCATCACCGATGCCGCATTTGGCTACCGCGCCGACGATGGCAGCGAAAAAACCATTCTTCGCCAAGTCAACCGTAGCGTGCTGGCGGGCCAGCGCATCGGCATTCTGGGCGCCAACGGCCAGGGCAAATCCACGCTGGTCAAAACCATTGCCCGCACCATGGCGCCGCTGGCGGGCACCATCACCGAAGGCAAGGGCCTGTCGATTGGCTACTTTGCCCAGCAAGAGCTGGACGTGCTGCGCCCGCACGAGAACCCGCTGGAGCACATGATCCGCCTGGCCAAAGAGCTGGGCCCGCAAAGCCGTGAACCCAGCCGCGAGCAGGATTTGCGCAGCTACCTGGGCACGTTCAACTTCACCGGCGACATGGTCAAGCAAACCGTGGGCAGCATGAGCGGCGGCGAAAAGGCCCGCCTGGTGCTGGCCATGATCGTCTGGCAGCGCCCCAACCTGCTGCTGCTGGACGAGCCCACCAACCACCTCGATCTGGCCACCCGTGAGGCGTTGTCGATGGCGCTCAACGAGTTTGAAGGCACGGTGATGCTGGTCAGCCACGACCGCGCCTTGCTGCGCGCCGTGTGCGATGAGTTCTGGATGGTGGGCCGGGGCGCCGTCGGTCCCTTCGATGGCGACCTGGACGACTACCAGCGCTACCTGCTTGACGAAGCCAAACGCCAGCGGGAGTTGGCCAAGCAGGAGGCCGCTGCCAGCAGCGCCACGCTGCAAACCACAGATGCCGCAGTGACGGCACCAGAAATTGCTCGTGATGCATTGGCTGCCAGCGCCCCCCCAACGGGGACAGGAGGGCCCATTGACCCGAAAAAACCCGTCGATGGCCGCGAACAGCGCAAGCTGGACGCACAGGCCCGTCAATTGCTTGCGCAAAAGCTGCGCCCGCTCAAACGCGAGCTGGAGCAAATCGACCAGCGCCTGGCTACGCTGGCGCAAGAAAAGGCGCAGCTCGAAGAGGGCCTGCTGCAGCCGCTGCCACCGGCAGAAATCGCCGACTTCGGGCGGCGCCTGAAAGCCTGCGCCGAGGAGATCGAACAGCTGGAAGAAAAGTGGCTGGATGTTTCCACCGCGCTGCAAGAACTGGGAGGATGAGTGTTTTGCAGGCGGGCTGGTATCAAACTTTAAGTGGCTCCAGCCATTATCTATCAATAGTTCATTGCTATCTTTAACAGAGCGTTTTCAGAGCAGATTCGAGCGTTGCATTTTTTTGCGAGGACTTGTCAACGACTCTCGGTCGGGCCGCGTTGTGGCTACATCTAAGGAGTTCTTCGTATGACAACCGCTGCAATCCTCTCTGCCTGGCCTGAAGACGAACGCGACCGCAAGCGCGCCCCGGCCCGCATGTAAAAGCACGCCCGGCCGGTCAACCGGGCGTCCTTCACCAAATTTTCACCTGACATGGTGCTGCGGCGCTGCATGTACAGGCCAACAAAGCCGTTGGCCATTCACCCAGACCCCGACTGCTCATTGAGATTCAGGGGATAAAAAAAGGAAGGTGTGCTCATGAGCACACCTTCCTTTTTTCTCCTTCATGCCCGCCGCACCCAAAGGTGCTTTGGGCATGTCGTGCATCAATGCATGTGCAGACCGCCGTTGACAGAGAAGTCTGCGCCAGTGGCGTAACCGCCTTCATCGGAGGCCAGCCAGGCGACGATGGATGCGATCTCGCTGGGCTCGCCCAGACGCTTGACGGGCACCGTGGCCACGATCTTTTCGAGAACGTCGGCGCGAATGGCCTTGACCATGTCGGTGCCGATGTAGCCGGGGCTCACAGTGTTCACCGTCACGCCCTTGGTGGCCAGCTCTTGCGCCAGCGCCATGGAAAAGCCGTGCATACCAGCCTTGGCAGCCGAGTAGTTGGTCTGGCCAGCCTGACCCTTGGCACCGTTCACGCTGCTGATGTTGATGATGCGGCCCCAGCCCTTTTCCACCATGTCGGCCACCACCTGCTTGGTGACGTTGAACATGCTGTTGAGGTTGGTTTCGATGACAGCGTCCCAGTCCTCCCGCGTCATCTTCAAGAACATGCGGTCACGCGTGATACCTGCGTTGTTGACCAGCACGTCGATGCTGCCGTGTTCATTTTTGGCCTTGGTGAAGGCCTCTACGGTGGAAGTCCATTCGCTCACGTTGCCGACCGACGCATAAAACGTAAAGCCCAGCGCCTTTTGCTCGGCCAGCCACTTGTCAAAGTCGCGCGTGGGGCCACAGCCCGCGATGACCTTGAAACCTTCCTTATGTAGCCGTTGGCAGATGGCGGTACCGATTCCACCCATGCCCCCTGTGACGTACGCGACTTTTTGGTTCATTGTGTGCTCCTGCTTCTTGGATAAACCGGTGTCCACTCTACCCAAAAAAAAAGACAGTTCCGAGGTAGGAAACCCGAGTAGTGCAGCACCGCCACGCTGACTAAGAGTGCACCATTTGAGGCTGCGCATGGGCGACACAGCGCCCATGCTGCCCCGTTCAGCGCAGAATCAGCGCTCCACTGCCAGGGCCACGCCCATTCCGCCGCCGATGCACAACGCAGCCAGACCCTTCCTGGCGCCGCTGCGCTTCATTTCGTGCAGCAGCGTCACCAGCACACGGTTGCCCGACGCGCCGATGGGGTGGCCCAGCGCAATGGCACCGCCGTTGACGTTGACCTTGGCCGGATCAACGCCCAACTCTTTGTTGACGGCGCAGGCTTGGGCGGCAAAGGCTTCGTTCAGCTCGAACAAATCGACATCGGCGGCATTCCAGCCCGCGCGCAGCAAAACCTTGCGCGTCGCCGAAACCGGGCCCATGCCCATGATGGCGGGATCCAGACCGCTGGTAGCATAAGCGGCAATGCGGGCCAGCGGCGTCAGACCCAGTGCGGCAGCCTTCTTGGCGCTCATCACCACCACAGCCGAGGCGCCGTCATTGATGCCAGAAGCGTTGCCCGCCGTCACGGTGCCAGCCTTGTCAAACGCGGGACGCAGGCCAGTCAACACTTCGGCGGTGGTCTTGCGGTTGAGGTACTCGTCAGTGTTGAAGACGATGGGGTCGCCCTTGCGCTGCGGAATGCTCACGCCAACGATTTCATCGACAAACTTGCCCGCGTCTTGCGCGGCCGCGGCCTTTTGCTGGCTGGCCAGGGCCAGGGCGTCTTGCATATCGCGGGTGATGCCGTATTGCTTGGCCACATTTTCCGCCGTGATGCCCATGTGGTACTGGTTGTACACATCCCACAGGCCATCGACGATCATGGTGTCCTGCATTTTCCAGTCGCCCATGCGCTGGCCATCGCGCGAGCCGTTCAGTACGTGCGGGCTGGCGCTCATGTTTTCCTGACCACCGGCGACGACGATTTCGCTATCGCCAGTAGCCACGGCCTGTGCAGCCAGCATGACCGACTTCAGCCCTGAGCCGCACACGGCGTTGATGGTCATGGCCGGAGTTTCTTTGGCCACGCCAGCCTTCATCATGGCCTGGCGCGCAGCGTTCTGGCCCACGCCAGCCGTCAGGACCTGGCCCATGACGACTTCACCGACCTGATCCAGTCCCACATTGGCACGTGCCAGCGCTTCTTTGATGACCACGCTGCCCAACTCGACAGCAGATACTTTGGCCAGTGCGCCACCGAACTTGCCGATGGCGGTGCGGGCTGCGGAAACGATAACGATATCTTCCATGGGAAATCCTTTTTTCGAGGGTTGGGGAAACAGTTGCGCGATCAGGCTTTTTGCTTCACGTAGCGCCCGGGGGCTGGCTCGATGACCTTGAACTTCGGTGACTTGCCGTAGGACTTGGGCGCTACGACCTGCGCGCCTGCGTGGCCCTTGAGCCAGTCGCTCCAGTCGTCCCACCAGCTGCCAGGCAGCTCAGTGGCACCGTCCAGCCAGTCTTGCAAGTCGGCAGGAAACTCGCCGTCCTCACGCAACCAGTGGCTGCGCTTTTTCTTGACCGGCGGGTTGATCACGCCCGCGATATGCCCCGATGCGCCCATGACGAAGCGCTTGTCGCCGTTCAGCACCTGCGTGGATGCGTAGGCGGCCTCAATGGGTACGATGTGGTCTTCGCGCGAACCGTAGATGTACGCGGGTACGGCCACCTGCCCCATGTCCAGCGACTCGCCGCAGACGGTCAGCTGGCCTGGCTTGACGAGGTTGTTTTCCAGGTAGAAATTGCGCAGATACCAGGCGTAGTAAGGCCCGGGAAGGTTGGTGCTGTCACTGTTCCAGTAAAGCAGGTCGAACGGCGGTGGCGTTTCGCCCTTCAGGTAATTGCCCACGACGTAGTTCCAGACCAGATCGTTGGGTCGCAAGAAGCTGAAGGTGGATGCCAGGTCTTGCCCCTTCATCAGCCCGCCCTGGCCCATTTGCAGTTCGCGCATGCGCACGAAGGGCTCGTCGATGAACACATCCAGAATGCCGGTATTGGCGAAGTCGATCAACGTGGTGAGGAAAGTAGCGCTGGCTACGGGCTCCTTGCCACGCGCCGCCAACACGGCCAGCGCGTTGGCCAGCATGGTGCCGCCCACGCAAAAGCCCAGGGCGTTGATCTGGTCGGCGCCCGATATTTTTTGCACCGTGTCGATGGCCGTAAGCACGGCGTCTTCGATGTAGTCGTCCCAGGTCTTTTGCGACAGCGAGACATCGGGGTTGACCCAGCTCACCACGAAGGTGCGATGCCCTTGGGCCACCGCGTAGCGGATCAGGGAGTTGTCGGGCTGCAGATCAAGGATGTAGTACTTGTTGATGCAAGGCGGCACCATCAGCAGAGGACGCTCATAGACCTTGGCCGTCAGTGGCTTGTATTCGAGGAGCTGAAACAGCTCGTTCTCGAACACCACGGCGCCTTCGGTCGTGGCCACGTTGTGGCCCACCTCGAAGCGGCTTTCATCGGTCATGGAAATGTGGCCTTGCTGCATGTCGCGTAGCAAGTTGGCGATGCCCTTGGCAATGCTCTCGCCTTTGGTTTCGATGGCCGCTTTCTGGGCATCGGCATTGAAAGCCAGAAAGTTGCTGGGCGCCGTGGCCGCCAGCCATTGTTCCAGACCAAAGCGAATGCGGGCGCGGGTTTTTTCGTCGCCTTCCACCGCATCGGCCAGGCCCATGAGAGTGCGCGCCTGCAACTGGTACACCGCAGCCGAGAACGCAGACAAGGGGTTTTGCGCCCAGCCCTCGCCAGCAAAACGCTTGTCCGATGCGATGCCTGCGCCGGGCTGCAGACCCTGCGACCAGAGGGTCTGGGCATCCTTCAGGTATTGCTGCTGCAGCGTCGCCAGCTTGTCGGGCGCCAGACGCACGGGCGCCGGTGTGGGCAGCGCACCCGCCGCCTGTACCTGGGACGGCTGCATGGTTTGCAGCATCTTGGTCCAGCCTTCGCCGATCATCTGCTGGAATTGCCGAGCGCTCTCGGCCCAATCTGCTTGATTAGTCATCCTGCCTCCTTGGTGGTCGGCCCGCGTGCGGGCCCTGGGTCGTGATGGTGGTGGGCGTGATTGTTGCCCAGTCGATGGCCGCTCTCCAACCGCAAGCCGCTTATTGGCGCATTTTGTGCATGCCGTGGCGCCGGTGCAGACACAATCGTCCATTTTCTTGCCCTGAACTCGATCATGTACCTGGTTGTCATCGCGTGGCTGTATGTGACCGTGCTGATGGCGGTGGCCGAGGCCACCGCCGTCAACGGCACGGTGCTGGGCGCCATCGTCACTTTTGTGCTGTACGGGCTGCTGCCCATGTCGATCGTGATCTACATCCTGGGCACACCCGGGCGCAAACGTGCGCTTCGGGCCCGGGAGCAGGCAGCCGCCGCACAGGCTGATCAGGCCATGCACGCGGCGCAGGCGGCAGACGCCCCTGCATCAGCCCGCCAGCCAGATGCAGGCGGCCATGCGCCCGCTACCGCCGAGGACGGCGTTGTCGCGCCGGTACGAAAAGAACCTTGATGCGTTGGCTACGGTGCACCAGCCGGGCGAGCTGTCGTTACCGTACAGCGCCGTCACGCCCTGTGCGCGCAGCCGCTGGCGGGCCAGTGCCGCCAGGTCTGCCATGAACTTGCCTGCGCTGCCATGCGGCCGGAAGTGCGCCGCGGCCAACGGGTCGGCCGCGCAAAATGCCTCACGCACTTCAGGGCCCACCTCGAAAGCCGCCGGGCCTATGCATGGCCCCAGCCAGGCCATTACATCACCGGGGGACACTTTTTCGTCGATCCGGTTTGATTCACTGGTGTGTGATTCGCTGCGAATGGCCTCAAGCGCTTTGTCTGCCTGTACCGGAGCCCGGAATGACCGCAAGGTCGCCTCCAGCACGCCGCCGGACAATCCGCGCCAGCCCGCATGTGCCGCAGCCACCTGCGTGCCGGCGCGGTTGGTGAACAGCACCGGCAGGCAGTCCGCCACCATCACGATGCAGGCCACGCCCGCCGCCTGGGTGGTGCAGGCATCAGCGTCCAGCCCGTTGGGCGTGCGGGCATCCAGCGGCTGCACCGCCGTGCCGTGCACCTGGCGCAGATACACCGCACGCACCGGTGCGCCGCCATGATCCAGCGCGCGCTGCAACACGGCCCAGTTGGTTTGAACGGCGGCTGGATCGTCACCCACGTGGTGGCCCAGGTTGAGAAGGTCATAAGGCGGGGCGCTCACACCGCCGCTGCGTGTGGTGCACAGCGCGCGCACCGGGGCAGGCACGGGCCAGTCGGGCACCAGCCAGTCGTGCGTTGCAGCGTGGGATACCAAAGGGACAGGCGGCACAGGGGGCGTCATGGCTTCTCAGGACTCGGCGTCCGGACAGGACGACGGCTGGGCGCGCTGGAATGCCGGCAGCTGCATGCATGCATCAAACGCGGCCATGGTGCGCGGCAGGCCGTCCATGTCCACGTTGAAGCGCCTGCCATTGAAGATTTGCGGCACCAGACAGCAGTCAGCCAGCGTGGGCGTGTCGCCCCAGCACAGGCGCGATGGCGCCAGCCCGGCGGCGACGCGCTCGCCTTCCAGCAGCGCCAGCTGGCGCTCAAAGGCCTCCAGCCCGTTGCGCACCCAGTGGGCGTACCAGGCGTCCTTGGCGGCGTCGGTCACCTGCAGCTGGTGCTTGAGGTACTTGAGCACCCGCAAATTGTTGAGGGGGTGGATCTCGCAGGCGACCATCTGCGCCAGCGCCCGCACCCGCGCGCGCGCCAGTGCATCGGCGGGCAGCAAGGGCGGCTGCGGGTGGGTCTCGTCCAGGTACTCGATGATTGCCATGGACTGCGTGAGCAGGTGGCCCTCGTCGGTCTGCAACGCTGGCACCAGGGCATCGCCCATGCGGCTGGCGTAACCGGGCGCCAGGTGCTCCGTCTTGGCCAATTGCACCGACTGATAGTCATAGGGCAGGCCCTTGACCTCCAGCGCAATGCGCACGCGAAACGATGCAGAGGATCGAAAAAAGTTGTAGAGCTTCATGCGACCGCAGCATAAGCCAAGCAGCCCCGCAGGAATGGCAACGACTGCCCGCAGCCAGCCCTGCTGCCGTGGCACACTGCCTGCTTCTTCACACCGCTGCACGACTGCCACCACCATGAGCCATGTGATCCCCCCCGTCCCCCAGGCCAGCGTACCCGTCGCGGGCTCCGGACAGCGCTTCCCGGTGCACCGCATCTATTGCGTGGGCCGCAACTATGCCGAGCACGCCAAGGAAATGGGCTTCACCGGACGCGAGCCGCCGTTTTTCTTCATGAAGCCGGCCGATGCCGTGCTGCCCGTGGGCGCGGGAGAAACAGGCCAGATGCCCTACCCCTCCCTCACCCAGGACTTGCACCACGAGATCGAGCTGGTGGTGGCCATCGGCAAGGGCGGCAAGAACATTGCTGCGGCCGACGTGCTAGACCACATCTGGGGTTACGCCGTGGGCCTGGACATGACGCGCCGCGACCTGCAGGGCGAGATGAAAAAGCAGGGCCGCCCCTGGTGCATCGGCAAGGGCTTTGACGCCAGCGCGCCCATCGGCCCCATCACGCCCGCGGCGCAGGCGGGCAACGTGGCCAACGCAGGCATCTGGCTGCAGGTCAATGGCGCGGACCGCCAGCGCAGCAACGTCAACCAGCTGATCTGGAACATTGCGGAGACCATCGAGCATCTGTCGGCTGCCTGGCAGCTGCAACCCGGCGACCTGATCTTCACCGGCACGCCCGAAGGCGTGGGCGCAGTCGTGCGCGGCGACGTACTGGAGGGCGGCATCGACGGCCTGGGCACGCTGCGCGTGGCTATCACCTGAAGCCTCATTTACTATCATAAAGATAGCTGATAGCGCTTTGTTTGCAAAGGCTGCCGGCTTTTTCACTAAAAAACCATCCCAATGACCTTCCGCCGCCCCACCAAGCACTGCCGCGAATGCGGCACGGCCGTGGCCTACCGTCTGCCCGACGACGGCGACACCCGCGAGCGCGCCGTGTGCCCCGCCTGCGGCACCATCCATTACGAGAACCCGCTGGTCGTCGTGGGCACCGTGCCGGTGCTGGACGACCGCGTGCTGCTGTGCAAACGCAACATCGAGCCGCGCCGGGGCAAGTGGACGCTGCCCGCGGGCTTCATGGAGCTGAACGAGACCACCAGCGAGGGCGCGGCGCGCGAGACTGACGAGGAAGCCGGTGCCCAGATCCAGATGGGCC
>NZ_JBFWLZ010000018.1:15467-60776 GCF_050251835.1 Diaphorobacter sp.
CGCAACATCGAGCCGCGCCGGGGCAAGTGGACGCTGCCCGCGGGCTTCATGGAGCTGAACGAGACCACCAGCGAGGGCGCGGCGCGCGAGACTGACGAGGAAGCCGGTGCCCAGATCCAGATGGGCCCGCTGTTTTCGCTGCTCAACGTGCCGCAAGTCGGCCAGGTTCACATCTTCTACCTGGCCACGCTGCTCAGCGACCGCTTTGACCCCGGCCACGAGACCATGGAAGCGCGTCTGTTCACCGAGGAAGAAATCCCCTGGGACGAGCTGTCGTTTCGCACCGTCAAGCACACGCTGGAGCGCTTCTTTGCCGACCGCCGCGCCGGGCGCTTCGGCCTGCACAGCATCGACCTCACCTGAGCGTGGGCTAAACGCCTAACCCGCCGGGGCACGCCGCAGGCCCAGCCCCAGCAGACACAGCAGCGCAAACGCCGCGCCCGCCCAGAAGGTGGCTTGCGGGCCCACCGTATCCCACAGCAGCCCGGCCACCACGCTGGCCGCCAGCATGGCCAGGCCGCTGGCCAGGTGGAACACGCCGTAGGCCGTGCCGCGCAGGTCGGGCGGCGTGGCGTCGGCCACCATGGTGGCCAACAGGCCCTGCGTCATGCCCATGTGAATGCCCCATACGGCCACGCCCGCGATCACCACGCTCCAGTGCTGGGCCGTGGCTAGCAATACGTCAGCCACGATCAGCACCACCAGGCCCCAGGCCAGCAGCTGCCTGTGCCCCATGCGGTCCGACAGCTTGCCAAACGGATAGGCGGCGGCGGCATAGACCATATTCATGGCCACCATGACCAGCGGCACCAGCGCCATGGCAATGCCGATCTGCTGGGCGCGCAGCACCAGAAATGCCTCACTGAAACGCGCCAGCGTGAACACGGCGCCCACGGCCACCACCCACCAGTACACCGGCCCCAGACGGCGGATGTTCTCGCGCCGTATGGGGTTGGTGCGGCGCGTGCCTTCGCGCTGCTGGGGCTCGCGCACGCCCAGGGCCAGCACCGCCACCGCCAGCAGGCCCGGCACCACGGCCACCCAGAACACGGCGCGAAAGTCGCCTGCCCACAGCAGCATCAGGCCCGCGGCCAGCAAAGGCCCGACAAAGGCGCCTACCGTATCCAGCGACTGGCGCAGCCCGAAGGCGGCGCCGCGCACCTCGGGCGGGGTCACGTCGGCCACCAGCGCATCGCGCGGTGCGCCACGTATGCCCTTGCCCACGCGGTCGATGAGGCGCGCCGCCACGATCAGGCCCGCACCCTGCGCCACGGCAAACAGTGGCTTGGTAAAGGCCCCCAGCGCATAGCCCAGCAGCGCCAGGCCCTTGCGCCGACCCAGGTAGTCGCTAAGCGTGCCCGAAAACACCTTGACGATCAGCGCCGTGGCCTCGGCCAGGCCTTCGATGAACCCCACCACCAGCACCGACATGCCCAGCGCCCCCACCATGAACATGGGCAGCAAGCTGTGGATCATCTCGGAAGAGATGTCCATCAGCATGCTGACGAGGCCCAGCGCCCAGACGGCTGGCGGTATGCTCGGTGGAACTGGCGATGAGGGCGATGGCTGTGGCGTGTGGGGTGTTGGCATCGAGCGGCGACCGGATCAGCAGAGTTATCAGCGAGTTTCGCTGAAAACCGGCGTACCGTCCTGCGGCAGCGGCGCCACCGCATCGGGCTCCGGGGCCTGCGGCTCATTCACCCACACGGGCGGCTGCGCTGGCTGCGGGGCGCGCGGCATGACCTGCTGCAGGGGCACCAGCGGCGCTTCGGTGATCTCCGGGCGGCTCTCGGGCGACGGATTGCCCGCCTGCGACGAAGACTCTGGCAACGGCGCAGCATCCTGCGGCGCGGGCTGCGCGACAGGCGGCACCGATGGCCGGGGCGCTGGCGCGCCCGCCGGGCCGGCCTGCTCACCCGTGGGGCGGCCAAACAGGTCATAGACCCAGTTGCGCAGCGTGCCAGTGGCCGTGGCGATCCAGGAGCTTTCTTCCTCGTCGATGAACCGCTCGCCCGCGTCGATGAGCTTGCCGCGCAGTGCCTGGCGGAACACCTCGCCCACCATGGGCAGCGCGCTGTGCGCGCCCTGCCCCCAGTAGTCGCTGCGCAGCGTGATGCGCCCGTCATTGAAGCCCGCCCAGGCGCCGGCCACCAGCTGCGGATGCATCAGGATGAACCAGCCATCGGTGTTGTCCTGCGTGGTGCCGGTCTTGCCCGCCACGTCGGCCGTGATGCCGTAGCGGCTGCGTATGGCCCGGCCCGTGCCCTGGTCCACTGCGCCGCGCAGGGCGTCGCGCAGTTGCTGGGCAGCGGTGATGCCCAGCGCGCGCTCGGGCGATGCGGGTTTGAACTCCTCCAGCAGCTTGCCGTGCTTGTCCTCGATGCGCGTGATCACCCGGGGTGCCAGGTAGCGCCCGCCGTTGGCGATGGTGCCGTAGGCGGCCACCATCTCCTTGAGCGTGACCGGGCTGGTGCCCAGGGCCAGTGCGGGCACGGCATCGAGCTCGGATTCGCGCACGCCCATGGCGCGGGCCAGCTGCGCCACGCGCGCTGGCCCCACTTTGTGCATCAGCTGCGCGGTGATGGTGTTCTTGGAGTACGCCAGCCCGTCGCGCAGCGTCATGGGCTCCTCGCTGGGTGGCGTGCGGCCGTCCGTGGGGCGCCAGACTTGCTTGCCGCCCAGGGGGATTTCGACGGCCGTGTCCAGCAAGGTGTCGGTGGGCTGCAAGCCCATGGCAAAGGCCGCGCCGTACACAAAGGGCTTGAAGGTGGAGCCGGGCTGGCGGCGCGCGGCCTGCACATGGTCGAAGGGGTCGCTTGAATAGTCGCGGCTGCCCACCCAGGCCAGCACTGCGCCGCTGCGCGGGTCCATGGCCATGAAGCCTGCCTGCACGCGGGTCTTGGACTGGCGCAGCTGGCGCAAAAAGTCTCTGTCCTCCAGCAGTTCGCGCAGCGCGTCGCCCGGCGCAGCGCCCGCGGCCACGGCTTTTTCGTACTGCGGGGATTCGCGCACCAGCTGCTGCACCAGCGCGCTCTTGTCCCCCCAGGCGCTGCGCGGCGCCCAGGCGCCATCGGCCACGCCCTGCAACGCCCTGCCCTGCTGCTGCACGGCCTGATTGGCCATTTCCTGCAGGCGCGCGTCGATGGTGGTGCGGATCACCAGCCCGTCAGAGTACAGGCTGTAGCCGTTGCGGTCGGCCCAGTCGATGAGCTGGCGGCGAAGCTGCTGCGCCAGGTGCGGGGCCAGGCCAGCCACCTCGGACTGGCGCTCGAAGCGGATGCGCAGCGGCCGCTTGATCAGCCGCTCGTACTCGGCCTGCGACAGCTTGCCGCGCTTGGCCATCTGCGCCAGCACGGTGTTGCGCCTGGCTTGGGCGCGCTCGGGGTTGAGCACCGGGTTGTAGTAGGCCGTGCCCTTGAGCATGCCGATCAGCGTGGCGCTTTCCAGCACGTTGAGCTTGTCGGCCGATTTGTCGAAATACGTGCGCGCCGCCATCTCGATGCCGTAGGCGTTGTAGAGAAAGGGCACCGTGTTCAGGTAGGTCTCCAGGATCTCGTCCTTGGAGTACAGCGCCTCGATCTTCAGCGCGGTGATGGCCTCCTTGATCTTGCGCGTGAGCGTGGGCGCGCGGCCGATGTCCTCGGGGTAGAGGTTGCGCGCCAGTTGCTGGGTGATGGTGGAGCCGCCCTGCCGGTCGCCGCCCACAGTGCGCACCACAGCCGACAGCGTGCGCCGCCAGTCCAACCCGAAGTGGTCGTAAAAACGGTGGTCCTCGGTGGCGATCAGCGCATCGACCACCGGCGGGGCTATGGATTCCAGCGCCACCCACTCGCGGTTCACCCAGCGGTATTCGGCCAGCAGTCGCCCGTCGGCAGAGACCAGCTGCGCGGGCTGGTCGCTCTTGGCCTTGCGAATGTCGCTGATGGCGGGCGTGAACGGCACCAGCGCCAGCACGTACAGCACGCCGGCCAGCGCCAGCGCGCCCAGCAGCCACACCAGGCCGTGGGCGGATATCCAGCGCTCGGGGCGGCGTGCCAGCTTTGCCAATGCGGGCCGCAGCACGGCCCAGCGGGCATGCAGGGATGCGAAGACAGTCATAAAAATTCAGGTAAAAAATGCCTGCAGAGCCCGTTTGTCAGGCGCCAGCAGCTACACATACAGGAGCAATTGAACAGCTCATCGCGCGCACCACAAGCCGCGACATCAGCCCATGAACCGCCGCAGCTGGGGCAAGCTGGCCTGGGCGGCGCGGCGACCCTCGGCAATGGCCTCATCGGCGCGGTGAAAGTCCAGCAGGCCCAGTTGCGCCAGGCGCGGGGCAATCACCACCTCGGGCGGGTCGCCAGCCATGCGGCTGCGTGTGATGCGCATCTGCATGATGTTGACACTGGTCATCACCACGTCCAGCACCGACGGCCTGGGCGGCGGTGCCTCGCCGCTGGCGGGCGCCCAGAACTTCAGGCGGCGCATCCAGTCACCGTTGCGGGCGAGTTCGATCGCGGGTTCGGGCGGAAGTTCTGCCACTGCGCCCTGCGCCCGCTGCGCCTCCGGCTCACGCATCAGCGCCAGCGGATACATGTGGCGGTGCACGATGTCAGAGTTCAAATCCACGGCAATGACGATGTCTGCCCCCATCGCCCGCGCCAGCGACGCGGGCACCGGGTTGACCAGCCCGCCATCGACCAGCAGCCGCCCGTCGCCCGTCGCCACCGGCGTGAACAGCCCCGGCAGCGCGATGGACGCGCGCACCGCATCGGCAATCGAGCCTTCGCGCAGCCAGACCTCGGCGCCAGAGTGCAGGTCGGTGGCCACCGCGCCAAAAGGCAGGGGCGACGACTCGATGTCAAAGTCGGCAAAGTTGCGTCGCCAGAAGGCAATCAGCTTATCGCCCTTGAGCATGCCGCCCGCCAGGTTGAAGTCCATGAAACCAAACACGTCGCGCAGGCCCAGGCTTAGCACCCAGTCGGCAAAACGCTCCAGCTCGCCCGCCGCGTAGGCCGCACCCACCAGCGCGCCGATGGACGAGCCGCACACCACGTCCAGCCGCACGCCTTCTTCGCGCAGCGCCTGCAGCACGCCAATATGCGCCCAGCCACGCGCAGAGCCGCTGCCCAGCGCCAGGCCCAGCCGCGGGGTGCGGCGGGTCAGTGCCATCTAGGTACCGCCCTCTTGCACACGATGGGGCTGCGTGCCCTGCAGCAGCGCCTGCAGACCGTCCTCATCCAGCACGGGCACGCCCAGCTCCTGGGCCTTGGCCAGCTTGCTGCCCGCGTCAAAGCCGGCCACGACGTAGCTGGTTTTCTTGCTGACCGACCCGGCCACCTTGGCGCCCGCGGCTTCCAGCAGGTCTTTGGCCTGGTCGCGGCTCAGGGTGGGCAGCGTGCCGGTCAGCACCACGGTCATGCCGGCCAGCGGCAGGGCGGCCGCGGCGGCGGGGGCGCTTTCGTCCCAGGTGACGCCGCAGGCGCGCAGTTGCTCGACCACCTCGCGGTTGTGCGGCTGGGCAAAGAAGGTGTGGATGGCCTGCGCCACCACGGGGCCCACGTCGTTGACCTGCAGCAGCTGGTCCGCGCTGGCGTCCATGATGGCATCCAGCGTGCCGAAGTGGCGCGCCAGGTCTTTGGCGGTGGCCTCGCCCACATGGCGGATACCCAGCCCGAACAGAAAGCGCGCCAGCGTGGTCTGCTTGGATTTTTGTAGCGCATCCAGCACGTTCTGCGCGGACTTCTCGGCCATCCGGTCCAGCTGCGCCAGACTGGACAGCCTTAGCCGGTACAGGTCGGGCAGCGTGCGGATCACATGGCCGTCGATCAGCTGGTCCACCAGCTTCTCGCCCAGGCCCTCGATGTCCAGGGCGCGGCGCTGGGCAAAGTGCAGCACGGCCTGTTTGCGCTGCGCGGGGCAAAACAGCCCGCCCGAGCAGCGGTGGTTGACCTCGCCCGGCTCGCGCACCACGGCGCTGCCGCAAATGGGGCACTGGCGCGGCATGCGGAAGTTGGGCACGTAGGCAGATCGTGGCTGGGGCTGCGGCACCACGCCCACCACCTCGGGAATCACGTCGCCGGCGCGGCGCACGATCACCTGGTCGCCCACGCGCAGCTTTTTGCGGCGCAGCTCGAACAGGTTGTGCAGTGTGGCATTGGTGACCGTGACGCCGCCCACGAACACCGGCGCCAGCCGCGCCACGGGGGTCAGCTTGCCGGTGCGGCCCACCTGCACGTCGATACCCTCCACGTGCGTGACCATCTCCTGCGCCGGATACTTGTGCGCCACCGCCCAGCGCGGCTCGCGCGTGACAAAACCCAGTTGCGCCTGAAGCGCCAGGCTGTTGACCTTATAGACGACGCCGTCGATGTCGTAGGGCAGCGCATCGCGCTGGGCGCCGATGCGCTGGTGAAACGCTATTAGTTCAATAGCGCCTTGCGCAATCTGCACCTGCTCTGCAACCGGAAATCCCCATTTCTTCAGTTGTTGCAGCGCCTCGAAGTGGGTGGCAAACGCGGGGCCGCCCTGATCGGCGGGCGTGACATCGCCCAGGCCGTAGGCAAAGAACGACAGCGGTCGCTGCGCGGTGATGCCCGAGTCCAGCTGGCGCACCGCGCCCGCGGCGGCGTTGCGCGGGTTGACGAAAGTTTTGGCACCCGCCTCGCGCTGGCGCTCGTTCAGCAGCTCGAAGTCCGCGCGGCGCATATAAACCTCGCCGCGCACCTCCAGCACCGGGGGCACGCCCTCGGGCAGGCTGAGCGGAATCTGGCGGATGGTGCGGATGTTGTGCGTCACGTCCTCGCCCACCTCGCCGTCGCCGCGGGTGGCGGCCTGCACCAGGCGCCCGTGCTCGTAGCGCAGGCTCATGGCCAGCCCGTCAAACTTGGGCTCGGCGACGTACTCGATGGTTGCCCCGGCCACGACTTTCAACGCTTCTTCACCCAACGGCTCCGCGCGGTATCGCGCATCGCCAGGTTTGAGTTGCGTGCGACGCAGCTCACCAGCGAAGAAGTTACGGATCTGCGACTCGAATTTTTCTGCGCCTGCCTGGGTCGTATCCGTTTCCGTACTGATGCTGAGCATGGGCACGCGGTGGCGCACCGGGGCCAGGCCGTCCAGCACCGCGCCCAGCACACGCTGCGTGGGCGAGTCGGGCGTCACCAGCTCCGGGTAGGCGCCCTCCAGCGCCTGCAGTTGCTGAAACACCCGGTCGTACTCGGCATCGGGCACGCTGGGGGCGTCTTGCACGTAATACTCGTGAGCCCAGCGGTTCAGCTGGTCGCGCAGTGCTTTGATTTTTGTAGCTGCCAGCGCTTGCCCACCGGGCGCTGGAGCCGAAAAAAGGGCCAAGTTTTCGGTCATTTCAAACTTCATGGAACTGCGCGTTACCAGTGGCGCATGAGACTGACATGGCCCAGGCCAGGGCTCCCGCGCAAGGGCCGCCCCGCCGCACCGGGAGCGTCCTCCCTCCCCAATCGTGCAGCGATTGGAGAGAGGGGGGAAGGCGCGAAGCGACGCAGGGGGGTGTCCTCAACTAAACAGCCGCCGCGCCAGCACCGAGCCAGCAGGCAGGTCGCGGCTATCGAGCTTGTCGTACAGCTGCTCCAGGTCGGCGGCGATGGGGTCCATGGCCATGGCGGGCAGTGGCGTGCCGTTTTGGTCGCACAACACACCGTCCATGACCTGGCCCAGCGCGGCGGCGATCTCGCGCAGGCGCGCAAAGGGCTGCTGCGCGCGGTGCACCAGGGGCACGTCCAGGCTGAGCATGATGTCGCGTACCGCGGACTGCTCGGGGTCGTCGGACATGGCGGCCTGCGAGTCGTAGCTCAGCGTCAGCACCGGGGGCAGTCCGGCCTCGCCCGCGGGCAGCACCAGGCGCCCCGGAATCGCGCCGGCCACCAGCCCCAGCCGCGCGGCGTTTTGCTGCACGTAGCCAGGGCTCCACGCAGCCTGGCGCGCGCGCAGCAAAAACGACAGTTGCGCGTCATGCTCGCTGGCAAACTGATCCAGCTCGCGGGCGCGGGCCACCTCGTGCAGCATGTCCGGAAAGTCGGGCATGGCGTTGATGGCGTCGGCAAAGCCCTGGGCCTTCATGACGAATTCTGAAAACTCGATCTCGTTGAGCGCGCCCAGCCGGTTGGCCAGTTGCACGCCGGCCTGAAACTGCCGATAGCGCTGGCCGGGCTGGGGCGTTTCCCATTGCTGTGTGGCTTCGTTGAAACCCTCGATGGCAAACGGCTTGCTGCCTGCGCGGCGCGTGGGCGGCAAGGCCGCCAGGGCGGCGTCGCCCGACACCTGCTGCTCGGCAGCGATGGGGACGATGGCGTCGATCAGCGGGTCCAGCCCGCCGCGGCGCTCCGCCGGGGGCACGGGCAGCTGCAGCGCATCGCGCAGGTCCACGGCATGGCCGTCGAAGGCGGGTTCAGTGTCGTCTGCGCTGGCGGGCAGGCCCAGGGCCGCGCCGTCAAAGTCCGGCTCCAGGCGCGCCAGGGGCTCTGGCGCGGCGCCGGGCTCGGGCGGCAGGGCGCGCTTGGGCGCGTTGCGGTGGGTGATCCAGGCGTTGTAGCCCAGCACGGCGACCAGCACCAGCGCGCCAGAGATGAGAAGTCCTAGTTGAAAGTTGCTCATGGTGAATCAATCGGTGGATCAGGCCTCGGCCATGGTCAGCGCGGACTCCATGTCCACGGCCACGATGCGTGATACGCCCTGCTCTTGCATGGTGACGCCGATCAGCTGCTCGGCCATTTCCATGGCGATTTTGTTGTGGCTGATGAATAAAAACTGCGTGCCCTTGGACATGCTGGACACCAGCTTGGCATAACGCTCGGTGTTGGCATCGTCCAGCGGCGCGTCCACCTCGTCCAGCAGACAGAACGGCGCAGGGTTGAGCTGGAAGATGGCAAACACCAGTGCAATCGCGGTCAGGGCTTTTTCGCCGCCCGACAGCAGGTGGATGGTCTGGTTCTTTTTGCCCGGCGGCTGGGCCATGACCTGCACGCCGGAGTCCAGAATTTCGTCGCCCGTCATGATCAGCCGCGCCTGCCCGCCGCCGAACAGCTCGGGAAACATGCGGCCAAAGTGCGCGTTGACGGTCTCGAAGGTGCCTGACAGCAGGGTGCGCGTTTCGCCGTCGATCTTGCGGATGGCGTCTTCCAGCGTGGTCATGGCCAGCGTCAGGTCTTCGGTCTGCGCGTCCAGAAAGCCTTTGCGCTCGCGCGCCAGCTGCAGTTCTTCCAGCGCCGCCAGGTTGACGGCGCCCAGCGCGGTGATCTCGCGGTGCAGGCGGTCAATCTCGCCTTGCAGACCGCCCACGCGCACGCCGCCCTCCTGGATGGATCGCTCGACGGCCTCCAGATCGGCCTGCGCGTCCTGCAGCAGCGTGCCGTACTGCTCCAGGCCCAGGCGCGCGGCCTGCTCCTTGAGCTGAAACTCGGTGATGCGCGCGCGCAGAGGCTCCAGCGTGCGTTCGTGCTGCATGCGCAGCTCGTCGCTGGCGCGCAGGCGCGCCGTCAGGTCGTCATATTGGCTGCGCTGGGCGGCCAGGTCTTTCTCGCGCTCGATCTTCAGCTCCAGCGCCTGCTGCAGGCCGCCTTGCGCGGCAGCGTCGGACAGGCGAGACAGTTCGTCTTGCGCGCGCTGGCGTTCATCGTGCAGCGTGCGTGCCTGGCTGGCGGCGGTGTCCAGGGTGCGTGCCAGCTCGGTGCGGCGCGCCTGCAGGCTGCGCTGGGAAAACTGCGCCTCTTGCGCCTGGCGCTCCAGGGTGCGCTGCTGCTCGCGGCATTCCGACAGGCGGCGCTCGGCCTTGATCACGCGGTCGCCCAGCTGAGCGTGGCGCTCCTGGCTGTCGGCCAGCTGCATGTCCAGTTCTTCAAAACGCGCCTCGGCGGTGGCGCGGCGCTCGTGCAGCTCGTCCAGCTGCGCCTGCACCTCGGCCAGGTCGGCGCCAATTTGTTCACTGCGCGAGCGCGTCTGCTCGGCCAGCTGCGACAGGCGCAGCGTCTCCACCTGCAACTCGTGCGCGCGGCCCTGGGCCTCGCTGGCCTCACGGCGCACGACCACCAGGCGCTGCGTGGCGTCGGCATACAGGCTTTCGGCCCGCACCAGCGCCGTGCGCGCTTCTTCGGCAATCAGCACCTGGGCACGCAGTTCTTTTTCGAGGTGTTCAATCTCCTGGGCGCGGGCCAGCAGGCCGGACTGTTCGGAGTCCTGCGCATAAAAGCTGACGCTGTGCGCGCTGACGGCGTGCCCCTCGGGCACATGAATCACTTCGCCCGGCTGCAGCTGCGCGCGGCGGTTCAGCGCATCGTCCAGCGTCTGCGCGGTGTAGCAGCCCTGCAGCCAGTCCACCAGCACCGCGCGCAGCCCGGCGTCTGACACGCGCAGCAGGTCAGACAGGCGCTGCTGCCCTGCGGGCCCATCGGGCGCGGGCGCTGGTGCCGTGCTGTAGAACGCCAGCCGCGCGGGTGGCGCGTCCTGCCCGCCGGCGCCCAGAAAGCCGCGCACCATGTCCAGACGCCCCACGGGCAGCGCGGCCAGGCGCTCGCGCAGCGCGGCCTCCAGGGCGTTTTCCCAGCCGGGCTCGATATGGATGCGACTCCACAGGCCCTGCAGCCCGTCCAGCCCGTGCCTGGCCAGCCAGGGCTGGAGTTTGCCGTCCACCTTCACTTTTTCTTGCAGCGCCTTCAGTGCCTGCAGCCGCGCGGACAGGTCGGCCTGGCGGGCGCCTTCGTGGTTCACGGCCTGCTGGCGCGCGCGGCGGTCCTCGTCCAGCTGGGGCACGTTGCCTTGCAGATCGGCCAGGCGCGCTTCGGCCACCTCGGCGCCCTCCTCGGCCTGCTGCAGCTGTTGGCGCAGATTGGCCAGGCGGGCCTCGTCGGGCGCAGCCAGCGCGTTGCGGTCTGCGCGCAGGCGCTCCAGGCGTGTCTGCAACTGGCGGCTTTGCTCATCCAGGCTGCGCTGCTCTGCGGCCAGCACCTGAATTTGCTGCTGCACCTGCACCACGGCGGCGCGCTGCTCGTCGCTGCGCTGCTGGCTTTGGCGCAGGGCGTCTTCCAGGTCGGGCAGGCGCGCGGCCTGCTCTTCGACTTGCGCGGCCAGAATCTCGGCCTGCTCTTCGGCATTCATGCCGGCGCCCTCAATGCCCTCCAGCTCGGCCTCGGCCTCTTCCTTGCGGGCGGACCACTGGGCAATCTGCTCGGCCAGCTGCACCAGGCGCAGCTCCACCCGCTGGCGGCCTTCGACCACGTAACGGATTTCGGCCTCCAGCTTGCCGACCTCGGCCGTGGCTTCGTACAGCTTGCCCTGCGCCTGGTTGACCTTGTCGCCCGCCTCGTAATGCGCCTGGCGGATGGTTTCAAGCTCGGCTTCCACATGGCGCAGGTCGGCCATGCGCGACTCCAGGTCGTTGACGGCCGCCAGCCCCTCAGCACGCACGCGGTTTTGCTCGGCCAGCGCGTCGGCGCGCTTCAAAAACCACAGCTGGTGCTGCTTGAGGGTCACCTGGGACTGCAGCGCGTTGTAGCGTGCTGCCACCTCGGCCTGCTTTTCGAGTCGCTCCAGGTTGGTGTTCAGCTCGCGCAGGATGTCCTCGACGCGGGTGAGGTTCTCGCGCGTGTCGTGCAGGCGGTTTTCAGTCTCGCGCCGGCGCTCTTTGTATTTGGAGACGCCCGCGGCCTCTTCGAGGAAAAGGCGCAGTTCTTCCGGACGGCTTTCAATGATGCGGCTGATGGTGCCCTGGCCGATGATGGCGTAGGCGCGCGGCCCCAGTCCGGTACCCAGGAACACGTCCTGCACGTCGCGCCGGCGCACCGGCTGGTTGTTGATGAAGTAGCTGCTGCTGCCGTCGCGCGTCAGCACGCGCTTGACGGCAATCTCGGTGAACTGGCTCCACTGCCCGCCCGCGCGGTGGTCGCTGTTGTCGAACGTCAGCTCCACGCTGGCGCGGCTGGCGGGCTTGCGGCTGGTGGTGCCGTTGAAGATCACGTCCTGCATGGACTCGCCGCGCAGCTCACTGGCCTTGCTCTCGCCCAGCACCCAGCGCACGGCATCCATGATGTTGGACTTGCCGCAGCCGTTCGGCCCCACCACGCCCACAAGCTGGCCTGGGAGCACGAAATTGGTGGGCTCGGCAAAGGACTTGAAGCCGGCGAGTTTGATCGAGTTGAGACGCACGAATTACCTGTAACACCTTGCCGATGGCGTGCCGGCAGTCGAGGGCGTGAATGTTACCCGAGGCGGCTGGCCCCGCATGACGCCGGTGGCTACGCCGCCCGCCCTGGTCATCGCCCCGTGCAAAGAACGACCCGCAGGTGTCGATATTTTTGACAACTGACCTGGCAATCATTCAACTCAGGTTTGCAACAGCTTGATTTAGATGGATACGGCTTGTTTGGCACACATCGTGCTTGCATTTGGTGCAACATATTTTTTGCAATCTGCACCTGCCTGAAGGGAACCCCCATGCTGTTCAAGAAAAGTACATTGCGCGCCCTGGCCCTGTGCTGCGGTCTGACGGGCATCGGCAGTGCCCATTCGGCGACCATGTTGTTCGACAGTGTGGGCGACATGGGCTCCATCCTGTATGCGACGACCCGTGATGGCGCCACGCTGTCTGCCACGGTGCAGTTCACGCTCAACACGCTGTCGGCCTCGCAGGCCGTCTTCGCGGTGCAGGTTTCCAACAACTCCTTCGGGCCGGGGGCCAACGATTTGAAGTCGTTCGGAATCGACATCGTGAGTCCCACGCTGAACTCTGCGTCGGCCAACAACGGCTGGGATGCCTCGCGCAATGTCACCTTTCCGGCCTTCCAGCAGGTGGATCTTTGCGTCTGGGATGGTTCCAACTGCTCCGGCGGTGGCAACCAGGGTGTTGCCGAAGGCGCGGTCGAATCCTTTTTGCTCACACTGGGCACCGCAGGCAACTTTGTCACCAGCGGGATTGAGTTCACCAGCCCGTACAGCGTGAGGTTTCAAAGCGTTGGCAACAGCGGCAATTCGTTTACGTTTCCCGGCTGCATCGTAGGCACGCCCAATTGCGGCCCCGGGCAGCAGGTGCCCGAGCCTGCCTCTCTCGCCTTGGTAGGCCTGGGCTTGCTGGGCGCCGCGCTGGCCCGCCGCCGCAAGGTGGCGTGACTGCGCATCGCCCGATGGCGTTGTGGGCGTATGGGCTCCCAACTTCGCTGGGATGATGGTATTTTTTACCTCTAGACCTTATAGATAAAGCGCCAGCAGCTATTAATAACGTAGCAATCGCATCGCCCCCGGCATTCCTGCCCCGCCCCGTCGCGCCTGCGAAAGCGGGAGTCCACACCACGGTGATGCCCGGCGATGCTCAGTCGGCGTCGGCCGCAGGTGAGGCGCGCTCCAGCACCAGGGTCTCGAAGTCGCGCGCCCGCAGCGGGGGACTGAGCAGGTAGCCCTGCCAGGCATGGCAGCCGTTGCGCTCCAGGAAGACGCGCTGCTCCTCGGTCTCGACCCCCTCGGCGGTCACCTGCAGCCCCAGGCTGGTGCCCAGCGCAACGATGGTCCGGGCAATGGCCGCGTCATTGGGGTCCGTGAGGACATCACGCACAAAACCCTGGTCGATTTTCAACTCGTGCAGCGGCAGCCGCTTGAGGTAAGCCAGCGACGAATAGCCGGTGCCGAAGTCGTCCAGCGAAAAGCCCACGCCGTAGCCGCGCAGTTGCACCATCTTGGCAATGGTGTCCTCCACGTCCTTCAGCAACATGCCTTCGGTCAGCTCCAGGCGCAGCTGGCGGGCCTCGGCTCCGGTGCCAGCCAGCGCCGCCAGCACCTGCGGCACGAAGATCGCCTCGTGAAATTGCCGCGGGCTGACGTTGACGGCTACCGACAGCCTGCCTAGCACGGGGTGTTCGCTCCATTGCGCCAGTTGCTGGCAGGCGGCGCGCAGCACCCACTCGCCCAGGCGCAGGATCAGGCCGGATTGCTCGGCCAGCGGGATGAATTGTGAGGGTGCTATGAAGCCTCTGTCGGGGTGGCGCCATCGGATCAGCGCCTCGGCCCCCGTCACGCGTCCGTGCACCACCTTGGGCTGGTAGAACAGCTCGAACTGCTCTTTCTCCAGGCCAGTGCGCATGTCTGCCTCCAGCGCCACGCGCTGCGAGACCACCGCCTGCATCTGCGGATCGAAAAAGCGCAGGGTGTCACGACCCGCGCCCTTGGCCTCGTACATGGCCAGATCGCTGCGCTTGAGGAGTTCGTCGGCCGATTCCTGCTGTCCCTGAAAGAGTGTGATGCCCACGCTGAGCGTGGTGTGGCACGGCTCGCTGCCCTCAAACACAAAGGGCTGGCGCATGGCGGCCAGCATCTTTTGACCCAGGTCTTCGGCATGGGCGGCAGCTTCCTGAAGGTCTGCGCCTAGATCTTCAATAACCACCACGAACTCGTCGCCGCCGTGGCGCGCCAGGGTGTCGCCCTCGGGCATGCAGCTACGCAGGCGCTGCGCCGCGGCGTGCAGCAGGCGGTCACCCATTTCGTGGCCCTGGGTTTCGTTGATGTTCTTGAAATTGTCCAGGTCGAGCATCAGCAGCGCGCCGCAGCTTTGGTGGCGCGCACTGGCGGCCAGTGCCTGCTGCAGGCGGTCCAGCAGCAAGCGGCGATTGGACAGCCCGGTCAGAGGATCGGTGTAGGCCAGGTAGCGCACCTCTTCCTCGGCGGCCTTGCGCTGGCTTTGATCGACCATCGTGACGATGTGCCCACCCTCCAGCAGCATCCCGGACAACTCGATGGTGCGATGCAGACCCGCCTTGCTGGTGATCACGCATTCCAGCGGACGGATGGTGCCATCGGCCTCGGCTCTGGCCGCAGCGCAGCCGGCAAGCCAGGCGTCGCGCACATGCTGGCGCTGCTGCGGATCGGGCATCACCAGACGCCACCAGGCGTCCACGTCCGGCGCCTCTTGCGCGCTGTAGCCGCAAATCTGCACATGGCGATCGTTGCGAAAGACGATGGCGCCGTTCTGTACCAGGTTCACCCCCACCGGCATGTGGTTGAGGATGCTGCGCAGGCGCTGCTCGCTTTGGCGCAGGGCCTGCTCCATGTGCTTGCGTTCGGTGATGTCCTGCACGACGGCAAGGTGCTGCCCGGTTTCGCCGCTCAGGCGCAGCGGGGAGACGCGCAGATCCACCCACAGGGTGCCTCCGTCTTTGCGCCGGTAGCGCTTTTCCAGGCGGTACTCACCCAGTTCGCCGGCCAGCATGCGCTCGAGCTGCATGGTGTCTTCGGCCAGATCCTGCGGATCGGTGATGTCCTGAAAGCGCATCTGCTGCAGCTCAGCCTCGGTGTAGCCCAGCATGTCGCAGAACTTCTGGTTCATGCGCACCAGACGGCCGGTGCGCGAGTCGGTCTGCGCAATGCCCACGGCCGCCTGGTTGAATACGGTGCGAAAGCGTGCCTCGCTCTCACCCAACGCCGTGTCAGCCACTACTACATGACTGAGCGCCCGCGCCCGAAGCAGCAGCAGCAACAGCACCAGTGCCGTCAGCAAGCTGGTCACCACCAGACCGCCCAGCCCCAAAATTCCGGGCAGGCGCTCCTCCTGGGCCGTCAGCAGGCTGTCGATGGGCTGCATCTCCAGACGCCAGACGCGCCCGCCCACGTGGATGTTGCGCTCGTGGCGCAGAGGCCCGTGGGCGCCAGTGTGCTCGTCCAGACTCAAAAAGAGGTAGGTCGGCGTGGGCATGGGGGAGTCCACCGCCCCGATATCTGACATGGCCAAAGACAGCCCGTCCATGAAGCCCTCGCCGCGCAAACCCTGCACGATGTCGTGGATGCGCAGCGTCACGCCAATGGCACCAAGAAAACGCGCCCCATCAGACTGCCCCTGGGCGGCACCGGCATACACCGGCATGCGAAGAATCACGCCAGCGCGTTTCTCGTTGAACTGCACCAGCTCAAAAGGCGCGGAAGCCACCAGCATGCCGCTGTCGTGCGCGCGGTAGATAGCCTCCAGGTTGGCGGGCTGCGAATGAATCTCCAGGCCCGGCACCTGGGCATTGCCCACCAGCGGCCAGACAAAATCGACCACGAAATATTCCTGCCGCTCACGCGGCGGGTGAATGGCAAAGTTGCTTGGCAGACTGCCGTCCAGGTGGGCATCACCGCGGACGTGCGCCTCGAAGGCCTCGCGCTGCGGGCCGGGCACATGGCGGGCAAAGTGGATGTTCTTGATTCCCGGGTGATTGCGCTGCAGCCCCAGTTCGTTAGCCACGCGCTCGAATTCGCTGCGCCGCAGCTGCGGGTTGACGGTCAACAGGCCGCGCATGCCCTGCAGCAGATCGGAATAGGACGCCATGCGCTGCTGCAGCCGTTCGGCAAACACCAGTGTCTTTTGCTCGAACCGCATCTGGGCGATGGACGCCATCGAGTCGTGCTGCTGCTGCCACAGGGCATAACTGGCCACGCAACCCGTCAATGCCACAGCCACACCCGGCATCCAGAACCAGGGCGATGGGCGTGAGACAGCGGATCGGGACATGGGCCGAAAAATACGATCGGGAGAAAGTCGAGTTGGATGAGGCCGCGCCTACACATCACCTACGAGCCGGGCGGCGGGCGCAAGCATAGCGATGTTTGGTGACACCAGGCCCGCAGCGCCTGCATAAAGCACATAGCGTGCCTGAACCTCGGCATTTCATGCTGTCAGGGGGTTGTCCACCCCTCGCAGTCAGCCATCAATCCCCACAACCCTGCCTGACCCAGGCACAGGCGGTCCTGTGGCGCACCATTGAAGCGGGCGATGCAAATACTTACGAGCGAATCAACAGCTTGCAACATATTAGGTAGCCGTCCGGCGGCGTGCCCGTGTTACCCTCGCACCCCATGTCCCGATGGCTTAGCTTATTGTTACTAGTCAGCGCCCATGCTTACGCGGCTCCTCCTACCGAGCCGGAGCGCATGCCAGCTGAGCGTCAACTGGTCGCCCAATTCAACGACGTGCGCCACAGCGTGGCCGGCCGTACTTCTGAACTGATCTCCACCGCCATGGGCTTCATTGGCGTGCCCTACCGGCGCGGCGGCAACAGCGCTGAGACCGGGTTTGACTGCAGCGGGTTCGTGCGCGCCATCTTCGACCAGGCCAAAGGTCTGGCACTGCCGCGCCGCGCTGCCGAACAGGCCGCTGCCACCGAAGTCATCGACAAGAAAGATCTACAGCCCGGCGACCTGGTGTTCTTCAACACCATGCGCCGGGCCTTCAGCCATGTGGGTATTTACCTGGGCGACGGCAAGTTCATCCATGCGCCGCGATCCGGCGCCCAGGTGCGCGTGGAGGACATGAGTGCGTCGTATTGGCAGCGCCGCTTCAACGGCGCCCGCCGCGTGGCGCAGGATGATGTGGGCTCGCCTTTCGCAGCAACCTCGACGCAGTAAATCTGACCTTCGGTTCCACTGTCTGACTTGCCACCGGCCGCCTCGATGCGGCCGGTTTGCATTGCGCTGCGTCCAGCGGATGCGTGCTTGTATCGCACTTCGATGTGCTCAGTCCCGCACAAGTCCGTACACCCGGGCTGTACACCCTCCATCACGCGGGGCTTCACACAACGGTCATGGTTGAGTCATTGAATCGCAGCTTTTGCTTACATTCCTTGACCCATTACACCCGACCATGCAGTTTTCTACTTCCTCCCGCGCCTCCCTGCTGTGCCTGTCGCTGATTGCGGCGGCTTCCCTCGCTGCCTGCGGCGGTGACGACGATTACGTCGAGGAAACACCCAAGACGCTTCAACTGGAGAAAATTGGTGGCTACTCGTCGAATGTCTTCCTCAAGAGCGCCGCTGAGATTCCAGCCTTTGACGCCGCGTCCAGGCGTGCCTTTGTGGTCAATGCGCAGTCGGGCAAGCTGGATGTGCTGGACTTGAGCGACCCCAAGAACCCCAAGAAGGTGGGCGAAGTCAACGCCACCAGCGTGCTGGCCGATGGCGAGGTCAACAGCGTGGCGGTGCAAGGCGGCCTGGTGGCCGTGGCCATTCAGGCCAAGCCCAAGACCGACGCTGGGCGCATCGCGATCTATCAGGCGTCCGACCTGAAACTGCTGGGCTCGGCCACGGTGGGCGCGCTGCCCGACATGCTGACCTTCACGCCTGACGGCAAGACCGTGCTGGTAGCCAATGAGGCCGAACCCAGCGACGACTACCAGATCGACCCCGAGGGCTCGATCAGCGTCGTGGACGTGAGCAACCCCGCCAGCCTCAAGGTGCGCACCGCCGACTTCAAGGCCTTCAACGACCGCGCTGCCGAACTGAGGAGCAAGGGCGTGCGCCTGTTTGGCCCCAACGCCAACAACACCGGCAAGGCCACCGTGGCGCAAGATCTGGAGCCCGAATACATTGCCGTCTCGCCTGACGGCAAGACCGCATGGGTCACGCTGCAGGAAAACAACGCAATGGCCATCGTGGACATTGCCAGTGCCACCGTCAAGGACGTCGTGGCGCTGGGCTACAAGGATCACAGCCTGGCAGCCAACGCGCTGGATTTTGCCGACAGCGACGGCAAGAACGCAGTGATCGACATCAAAGTGGCCCCCAATGTGCTGGGCATGTACATGCCCGACGCCATCGCCGCCTACAAGGCGGGCGACGGCCAGACCTACCTGGTGACGGCCAACGAAGGCGATGCGCGCGCCTGGGGCGAAAACACGCCCGCCTACTTTGGCACGGCGGCCGTCAAGGCCACTAGCACCGCGCCCGCCGTGGCAGCCAAGGGTGGTGATGTGACCAAGGGCTTTGTCGAAGAATGGCGCGTCAAGCACCTGGTGCACAAGGACGGCTTTTTGCGCCGTGCAGGCGATGACCTGCCCGCACATCTGATCGCTCTGGCCAAGGGCAACGGCGGCGCGCTGCTCAACCCCGCCAACTTCGCCTGGTGCGGCGCCATCGCTGGCGACCCCAAGACCTGCCGCGACGATGACAAGCTGGGCCGCCTGAAGATCACCTGGACCCAGGGCTACCAGACCAACGCCGATGGCAGCCCCGTCTGGTACAACGCCGCGGGCGTTGCCGACCCCAATGGCAACCGCCTGATGTACGACAAGCTGTACGCGTACGGCGGCCGCTCCATCTCCATCTGGAATGCCCAGGGCACCCAGGTGTGGGATTCGGGCGCTGCCATCGAGCAATTCCTGGCCAGCGACGAGTGCAAGCTGGGCGCCAAGCGCGACATCGCCTGCAAGACCTACTTCAACACCGGCCATGACGCCACCGCCAAGCTGGACGCTCGCAGTTCCGCCAAGGGCCCAGAGCCCGAAGGCCTCACCATCGGCACCATTGGCAGCAAGACCTTTGCCTTCGTCGGCCTGGAGCGCATGGGCGGCGTGATCGTTTTCGACATCACCGACCCCAAGGCCGCCAAGCGCGTGGATTACCTGAACACCCGCGAAGACTGGACTGCCAGCTTTGACGATGCCACACCGCCGGCACTGGCCAAGGTGGGCGACCTGGGCCCCGAAGGTCTGGCGTTCATCCCCGCGCGTCAGTCGCCCAATGGCAAACCGCTGCTGCTGGTGGGCAACGAGGTCAGTGGCAGCACCGCAGTGATTCAGCTCAACCTGAGCTATTGATCGCCTGGCAGACGGTGCGGCAGCAGACCGCCCGTCGGCGGGCGATGGCTCATCACGAAAATCAAGGCGCCTGGGCATAGGCCTACCCAGGCGCCTTTTTCACGTGCGGGCGCCGCTCACGCACCGGCGTAATTCACGGTGGCGTGTCGCGGAACACCAGCACCTTCAGCGACCGATCCTCGTCGATGTCGGCAAACACCGCAGGATTGGCAACGCGCTCGACAAAGGCGAGCCCGGGCGCCTGCTCGTGCATCTGCGCACGCAGAAAGTCCACGCCCAGCTCGGGCGCATTCAGGCACAGCAGGGCATGGCCGCCGGGTGCCAGCAGGTCGGGCAGGCGGCGCATCAGCCGCGCGTAGTCTTTGGTGGCGACAAAACTGCCCTTCTGGTAGGACGGCGGATCCACGATGACCAGGTCGTAAGGCCCGCTGCGCGTGATCTTGCCCCACGAGCTGAAGATGTCGTGCGCCAGAAAGCGCGCCCCGGCCAGCAGACCGTTGAGCTGGTGGTTGTGCTGCCCCGTGGCCATGGCGCCGCGGCTCATGTCCACGTTGACCACCTCGGCCGCTCCGGCCTGCAGCGCAGCCACCGAGAACGCACAGGTATAGGCAAACAGATTGAGCACCCGCGCGCCCTGCCCCGTGCGTGCGCGATGGGCCGCCACATGCGCGCGCACCCAGCGCCGCCCCTCGGCCATGTCCAGAAACAAGCCGTGGTTCTGCCCGCGCTGCAGCTGCACGCGCAGCAGCGCACCGTCTTCCATCACCACATGCGGCTCGGGCACCTCGCCGGCCATCAGCCGGGTGTCGCTGCGGCCCTCGATGCGCAGCGCCTCGCCACGCTGCTGAAACACCCAGTTCAGCGGCTGGCCCGCCGCCGCCTGCTGCCAGCGCGCACGCAAGGCAGCGTCGATGGTGGCCAGCTCGTCATCGGTCGCCGGGGCAAAGCTGGTGAGCACCAGCACGGGCGGATAGGCATCCAGCGTCCATTGTTCACAGCCCGCAAAGCGCCCGCCCCGCCCGTGAAAGATGCGGCGGGCCTGGACCGGTGGCTCCAGGGTGGAAATGGCGTCGAGGAGTGCGTGCATGGATTCAAGTGACAACGGTGGACACATATGGCCAACAAACCACTCAGCGCGCGAGGAGCGAGCGCTGAAAGCGAAGCGGTGACTTTTGACGCTTATCGGATCAAGGCGAGGCTAGCTCACGCTCAATGGCCCGTGGTCTTGGACAGCAGCTGTATCACCAGCACGCCTCCCACAATCATGGACATGCCCACGAGGGCCGGCATGTCCAGCTTCTGGCCGTACATCAACCAGCCCACCAGCGAGATCAGCACGATACCCAAGCCCGACCACACTGCGTACACCACGCCCGTGGCCATGTGGCTCATCACCTTGGAAACGAGGTAGAACGCCACGCAATAACCTAGCACCGCCAGCACACTGGGCCATGGCCGCGTCAGCCCCTGCGACGATTTGAGCGCCGAGGTGGCCACCACCTCCGCCACGATGGAGATGCCAAGCAGGATGTAGGGGTGCATGGATGGAGGGGGATAAATGAAGACCCGCAAGCGCATAGCCTGCCCGCGCAGAATATCAAAAATGATAGCTGTTTACGCTTGCCAGATAAGTGCTGAAAGGCAATTTACCATGTAAAAGCAGATCAATGCCTGCCATCGGCACCAATGATGGCCGCATCGCACAAGGTGATGGGACTGCAAGCGCGGGTAGCGGGCTGGGGGCGTAGCATGGCCCGCTTCGCCTGAGATGCCATGCCCCAGTCACACCCCCTCTTCCCCCCGCAGTTGCCTGAGCCAACGTCCACACTTGCGTCCCAGCCCGCCCCGGCCCCCATGCCCAACGACGACCGCCCGCGCCCGCAAAGCCTGGGCGAGTTGTTCTGGGCCTTTACCTGGCTGGCGCTACAGGGCTTTGGCGGCGTGCTGGCCGTGGTGCAGCGCGAACTGGTGGATCGCAGGCGCTGGCTGACGCCCGAAGAGTTTGTGGAAGAGTGGGCCGCCGCGCAAATCCTGCCCGGCCCCAACGTGGTGAACCTGTCCATCATGGTGGGCGACCGTTATTTCGGCTGGCGCGGCGCACTGGCGGCCATGGCGGGCATGCTGGCGCTGCCCATGCTGCTCGTCGTGGCGCTGGCCGCGGTGTATGCGGGCTTTGCCGATCACGCCCGGGTGGCCGGTGCCCTGCGCGGCATGGGCGCGGTAGCCGCGGGCCTGGTGGCAGGCGTGGGCCTGCGCCTGGCGGTATCGCTGCGCAAGCACCCGCTGGGGCTGCCCGTCTGCGGCGTGATTGCCGCTGCCACCATCATCGCCATGAGCGTGCTGCGCCTGCCGCTGGCCTGGGTGCTGCCCATGGTGGGCGGCGCAGCATGCGCGCTGACCTGGCGCAAGCTGGCGCCGCCGCAGCACTGAAGCTGGCCCACACCATGCCTGCCGCACTGCACCTGCAATTTCAGCCGCTGGATTGGCTGAACCTGTTTTTGTACTTTCTGTCGCTGTCGCTGCTGTCGGTGGGTGGCGCGATTGCCACCGCGCCGGACATGCATCGCTATCTGGTGGAACGCCAAGGCTGGCTGACCGACGTGCAGTTCAACACCTCCATCGTCATCGCCCAGTCCGCCCCCGGCCCCAACGTGCTGTTCATCGCCCTGCTGGGCTGGAATGTGGGTCTGAACACCGTCGGCACCAGCGCGCCCGCGGCCTGGGCGGCCGGCGTGTTGGGCGTGGCCTTGTGCATGCTGGGCGTGATGCTGCCCAGCAGCCTGCTGACCTGGACCGCCACACGCTGGGCGCGGCGCAACAGCGAGCGCCGCTCGGTGCGCGCCTTCAAGCAAGGTATGGCGCCGGTGGTCATTGGCCTGCTGCTGGCCACGGCCTGGGTACTGGCCAGCGCCCATGGCGATCCGCTGCGCAACGCGCCGCTGTGGCTGGTAAGCGCCGCCACCGCGCTGCTGGTGTGGCGCACGCGCATCCACTTGCTGTGGCTGCTGGGCGCGGGCGCGTTGCTGGGGGCGCTAGGCTGGGTTTGACATGCCCACGGGGTTCGCCGTGCCCAGCAGCGCGGGCAGCAGCTGTGCCGACGGGCCCCGCAACACCGCATGGGCGATGGCATCCAGCTCGCTGGGCGCGGTATTGATCACCACCACGCGCGCACCGGCGGCGCGCGCCCGATGCGCCAGCCCCGCTGCCGGATAGACCGCCCCCGACGTGCCCACCACCAGCATCAGCGCGCACGACTGCGCTGCCCGCTGCGCCGCATCCAGCGTGGCCAGGGGCAAGGGCTCGCCAAACCACACCACGCCCGGGCGCACCAGGTTGCCGCAGCGGTCGCAGTACGGAGGGCTGCCGGCGGCGGCATGCTCCATGCGGCAGCAGTCTCGCGGCACGTCCAGCCAGCGGTTGTCCAGCAAATTGCCGTGCAGGCACAGAACCGGCTCGCTGCCCGCCTGCTGGTGCAGGCCGTCCACGTTTTGCGTAATCAACGTCAGGCGCCCCGGCCAGCGCTGCGCAAACGCCGCCAGCGCATGGTGACCGGCATTGGGCTGCGCGCTTTGCGCCAACGCACGGCGGTGCTCGTACCAGGCCCATACCCGCGATGGCGCGGCACGAAAGCCGGCCTCGCTGGCCATGTCCTGCGGGTCGAACTGCGCCCAGTAGCCGGTCTGCGCGTCACGGAAGGTGGGCACGCCTGATTCGGCGCTGACGCCGGCGCCGGTCAGCACAGCGATGTGCCGGGCCTCGCGCAGCCACGCGCTCACCTCAGTCAGATTGCCTTGGGCGTCATCCGGCATGTCAGGAGCTCAAATGCTGCGCTGGCGCAGGGCTTCGTACAGGCACACGGCACTGGCCACGGAAACATTCAGGCTTTCCACCGCGCCCTGCATGGGAATGCTGATCAGCTCGTCGCAGGTCTTGCGCGTGAGCTGGCGCATGCCCGGCCCCTCGGCGCCCAGCACCAGCGCCACCGGGCCTTTCAAGTCCACCTGGTAGAGGGTCTTGTCCGCGTCGCCGCTGGTGCCAATGACCCAGATGTTGCGCTCTTTCAGCTCATTGAGCGTGCGCGCCAGGTTGGTCACCATGAAGTACGGCACCGTCTCGGCGGCGCCGCTGGCCACCTTGGCCACGGTGGCGCTGATGCCCGCCGCATGGTCTTTGGGCGCGATGACGGCGTGCGCTCCCGCGCCATCGGCCACGCGCAGGCAGGCGCCCAGGTTGTGCGGATCGGTCACGCCGTCCAGCACCAGCAGCAGCGGGTTTTTCACGCCGCCGGCTTCCAGCCCGTCAAGCAGCTCGTCCAGCGAGTGCACCTGCGCCACCGCCTCGACGCGCGCGGCCACGCCCTGGTGGCCGTGGCTGCCTGAGAGCTTGGCCAGGCGCAGGCCGTCAGCCTCGATCAGGCGCAAGCCGGCCTCGCGCGCGCGCTCCAGAAACTGGCGCATGCGTGCGTCGCGCCGCGTGGGCTCGTAATAGATCTCGATGATGCTTTGGGGCGCGGTCTTCAGGCGCACGCCGACGGCGTGAAAGCCGAAAAGAACTTTGGGGGAGGACATGGCGCGATTATCAGGCTGCTGCCGCGCACACCCCCGGCTGTGAACGGGGCGCGGCCTAAAATTGCGCCCTTTCGCCGTTTGACAAGGCTGTTCAGCATACGCCCAGGCGGACGCTGCGTGAGCCACTGCAAAGCGGCCCTACTCCACCCCCCGCGTGCCGCGCGCAGCCCGTGCCGGCGCGTTTTTTTGACTGTTCGCATCATGATGTTCTCGCCCCTGCTGCGCTGGGTGCAGCGTACCAGCCTGGTCACCCAGATCGCCATTGCCCTGGTCGCCGGCCTCGTGCTGGCAGCCGTCTGGCCGGCCGCCACGGCGCATTTGGCCATTTTGGGCACGCTGTTCATCTCGGCGCTGAAGGCGGTGGCGCCCGTGCTGGTACTGGTGCTGGTGATGGCCGCCATCAGCAACCATACGCCGGGCGAGACCACGCACATCCGCCCGGTGCTGGTGCTGTACCTGGCTGGCACGCTGGCGGCAGCCATCGTGGGCGTGACGGCCAGCCTGTGGTTTCCCAGCACGCTGGTGCTGCAGGCGCCCGCGCAGGCCGCCGCGGGGCCGGGGTCGGTGTCCGAGGTGCTGATGAATTTGCTCAAGAGCGTGGTGGACAACCCGGTCAAGGCGCTGCTGGAGGCCAACTACATCGGCATCCTGGCCTGGGCCATTGCGCTGGGCCTGGCGCTGCGCCACGCCAGCGCGGGCACGCGCGCACTGCTGCAAGACGGCGCCACAGCCATCACGCAGATCATCCAGCGGGTGATCCGGCTGGCGCCGCTGGGCATCCTGGGGCTGGTGGCCAGCACCTTTGCCGAAGCGGGCACGCAGGCCCTGTGGGGTTATGCGCATCTGCTGGCGGTGCTGCTGGGCTGCATGCTGTTTGTGGCGCTGGTGGTCAACCCGCTGATCGTCTATCTGACGATTCGTCGCAATCCGTATCCGCTGGTGTTGATGTGCCTGCGCGAAAGCGGGGTGACGGCGTTCTTCACGCGCAGCTCGGCGGCCAACATCCCCATCAACCTGGCAATGGCCAAGCGCCTGGGACTGAACGAGGACACCTACAGCATCGCCATTCCGCTGGGCGCCACCATCAACATGGCGGGGGCGGCCATCACCATCAGCGTGCTGTCGCTGGCGGCTGCGAATACGCTGGGCATTCAGGTGGATGTGCCCACTGCCGTCTTGCTGTGCGTGGTGGCGTCACTGTGCGCCTGCGGCGCGTCGGGCGTGGCCGGTGGCTCGCTGCTGCTGATTCCGCTGGCGTGCAGCCTGTTTGGCATCAGCAACGATGTGGCCATGCAGGTGGTGGCCATCGGCTTCATCATCGGCATATTGCAGGACTCGACCGAGACAGCGCTGAACTCCTCCACCGACGTGCTCTTCACCGCAGCCGTCTGCCTGGCGCAAGAGCGCAAGGCACGGGGCTGATTTGCTATCAATACAATAGCTTTTGGCGCTTCATTTGCCTGGGTTTGGGCCGTAAATGGCTTACACCCTCTCGCAGCCGGGCCCTCAGCGGGCACGGGCTGCCTCGGGGACCACGGCTCAGGAATCGGCCGCCAGCCGCCCCGCCTCGATGGCGATGCGCCGGTCGCAGCGCGCTGCAATGCCGCGGTCGTGTGTGACCAGCACCAGCGTGGTGCCCTGCTCTCGATTGAGGGTCAACATCAGCTCCATGATGGTCTCGCCGGTGGCGAAGTCCAGGCTGCCCGTGGGCTCGTCGGCCAGCAGCACGGCTGGCTGCACCACAAAGGCCCGCGCCAGCGCCACGCGCTGCTGCTCGCCGCCCGACAGCACCTTGGGGTAATGCTGCAGGCGCTGGCCCAGGCCCACGCGATCGAGCATGTCGGCGGCGCGCTGGCGTGCAGCGCGCTCTCCTGCCAGCTCCAGCGGCAGCATCACGTTTTCCAGCGCCGTCAGATTGCCCATGAGCTGAAAGCTTTGGAACACAAAGCCCACCTGCCGGGCGCGCAGCGCGGCGCGGTCGTCCTCGCTCAGCGCAAACAGGTCTTGCCCGCCCAGGCGCACCGTGCCGCTGGTGGGCGTGTCCAGCCCGGCGATGATGGACAGCAGCGTGCTCTTGCCCGAGCCCGATGCGCCCACGATGGCCGCAGTCTCCCGCGGTGCCAGGCGGAAATCGATATCCCGCAAAATCTCCAGCGTGCCCGTGGAGTCTGTCACTGACTTGTACACATGCTCCACGGCGATGATGGGCTCTGCAGGCGGGCGGTGGTCGGCGGCATCAGGGGCTGCGGCAGCAAGGGTTTCTGGCATGAAAGGTTTTGGGCAATGAAGCAATGGGTTCGGCGTGACTTTATCGTGGCGGGCGCTGTGGCCCTGGGGGGCGTGGCGACTTCACTGGCGCAGCAAGGGGTTAAGGCACAGCCGGCCGCGCAAGGCGCGCCGGTGATCCTGGTGGTGGGCGACTCGCTCAGCGCCGAATACGGCCTGCCGCGCGGCAGCGGCTGGGTGGCGCTGCTGGAGCAGCGCCTGGCGCAGCACAACGGCCGCGCCACCGTGATCAACGCCAGCATCAGCGGCGACACCACCGCAGGCGGGCGCGCCCGCCTGCCCGCGCTGCTGGCCCGGCACAAGCCCGCCGTGGTGGTGATCGAGCTGGGCGGCAACGACGCGCTGCGCGGCCTGCCGCTGCAAAGCACCGCGGACAACCTGACCTGGATGACCCGTGCCGCGCAAGAGGCTGGCGCGCGCGCCTTGCTGGTGGGCATTCAGGTGCCGCCCAACTACGGCACCGACTACACGCAGCGCTTTGCCCGCGTCTTCGAGACCGTGGCGCGCGAGCGCAAGGCCGCGCTGGTGCCCTTCCTGCTCAAAGGCGTGGCCGACGGGCCCGACCCCACGGCGATGTTCCAGCCCGACCGCATCCACCCCCGCCCCGAGGCCCAGCCGCTGATGCTGGACAACGTCTGGCCGGTGCTGAAAAAGCTGCTGCTCTGACCTGGATCAAGACCTGGCGGAGCGAGTTCATCGGTCAGTCACACAAACGAACTACGGTCAAACGCAGGCGACAACGTTGCTGCCAGTGGTCAAAGGCGGTGTTGTTGATCCTCTCGACGCCTTTGTCTGAACCTGCCAGGACTGCACCGTATGGAAAAACTAGACGCCATTGCTTCGCTGGGCCAAGCACAACTGCTGCGCCCCGCTTACCTGAAGGCTGCGCTCGCCGCCAATGACCGCCTCAAGTTCTACCTGACGGCACTGCAAACGGCCTACAGCCATGCCGCGCAGCCCCAAGAACCCTTGCCCGAACTGCACCGCGAATACGCCGCCGCCCGGGTCGATGCGCCCCGGCTGCTGAGCCTGCCCGAATCCAGCCACCGCAAGGGCGGCGTGTTGCACGCTGATGACCTGCCCTTGCTGATCGAACGCCTGGCCACCGACCTGCGGCTGATGGGTCGTCCTCTGGAGGGCGATACAGAGCCAGCCCACACCGCGCTGCTGGCCCGCGTGGAGCACTGGTGCCAATGGCTGCAGTCGCTGGCACCCTGCGTGCTGGATGCCGACGAGCTTAAGCTGCTCACCAGCGGCAAGCGCGGCGATCAGGACAGTTTTCACATCCTGGTGATGGATCTGCACAAGGCCATCAATCAACTGGCGGCCACCTTGTCCGAAGAGAACATCGCAGGCGCGCACATCTGGCAACTGGCCGAAGAAGACCGCCCGCGTGTCGCCGCCTTCATGCGCGGCCTGAACCGCACGCGCCCGCTCAAGCTCAGCCACCCAGGGCTGGACACGGCCGCCACGCGTGACGGCCAGCGGCTGCTGATCCAAAACGACATCGGCACCAACGACGCCCATGTGCTGGTCATTCAGGTGGAAGGTTTGCGCCTGTCGCTCACCTATTCCGATCTGCATTCGCAGCGCTTTGCCTTCTTTCAGGACTTGCTGACGCGCATTGGCGCCACCTGGTCGGGCGTGGGCGCGCGCACCACCGAGGGGCTGAACGCCGGTGAGGCCTACTACGTGGGCACCGCCACCTTCGACTGCGCCGACGAGGCAGCGCTGCACGCGGCCCTGGAAGGCCTGGGCGCGCGCATCGTCTTTTTGATCGACTGGAACCGCGCGCGCAGGCGCCTTCGGCCGCTGGTGGGCAAGTCCAGGGCCATCGCCCTGTTGACTGAAAGCGCGCTGCGCGAGGTGGGCCACATGGGGTGGCTGGAAGCTGGCGGCGAGCAACTGCTGTACGGCGCCATGGAAGCCGTGGGCAGTGACTTCTTTCGCATCGGCGACCGGCTGGACACCGTACTCGGTGCCGAGCATGCGCACGACTTTCTGCTGGAAGTCATGGCCTCGTCACTGCAGGCCATGCAAGAGCACCAGCCACTGCCGCGCATCGCCGACTCGGTGCGCCTGCTGCTGCTGCGCTACCTGGGCCGCGAACGCGACTCCTTCGAGCTGCTGAGCGAACACGCAGCCTATTGCCACGCACTGTCCGAAGGCCTGCGCGACGCGCTGGCGCACGGGCTGGAGCGCGACACCAAGGGCGCGGCCAAACTGGCCGCCCGCGCCAAAACCTGGGAGCGCGAGGCAGACCAGCTGGTCATGCGCTCGCGCTCGCGCGCCGAGCGCAACGCGCGCTGGCAACCCTTCACGCTCATGATCGAGCGCGCCGACGATGTGGCAGATGCCCTGGAAGAAGCCATCTTCCTGCTGTCCCTGATTGCCGAGGACCACCACAAGGGCTGGCATGGCGACGTGCGCGATGCACTGCGGCAGCTGGCCAACCGCACCCACGAGGCCGTGCGCGACCATGTCCGGGCGCTTTCGATTGCCAGCGTGCTGCGCGAAGGCGGCAGCGCCGAAGACCACGAGGCCTTTTTGGCCGTCACCTGGCGCGCCGTGGACGCTGAGCGCCAGTGCGACGAGCTGCTGCGGGAAGTGCGGCGCGCATTGGTGCGGCAGGTCAATGATGCGGTGTCGCTGAACCTTGCGACCGACTTTGCCTCCAGCATCGAGCAGGCCACGGACGCGCTGCTTGCCACCAGCTTTGGCGTGCGCGCGCTGGCCATCGACAGCATCGGGGCGCGCCCATGAGCAGCCCACTCAACGCGGCAGCCCAGGCGGCGCGCAAGATCATCTACACCATTGACCCTGCAGCCCCCGGCCCCGATTGCACCCCCGAGGCTCTGGGCTTCAAGGCCTATAACCTGGCCCGCATGGCCGCACTGGGCCTGCGCGTGCCGCCTGCCTTCGTGATCGGCACGGGCTACTGCATCAGCCCCGAAGAAGTCACGCCCGCGCTGTGGAGCGACGCACTGGCACGCATGGAGCGCGCCAGCGGCCTGAAGCTGGGTGAACCACGCCGCCCGCTGCTGCTGTCGGTGCGCTCTGGCGCGCCGGTTTCCATGCCGGGCATGATGGAGACGCTGCTCAACATCGGTCTCAACAACGCCACCCTGCCCGGCTTCATCCGCCAGACCGGTCACCCGCGCCTGGCCTGGGACGCTTACCGGCGTCTGGTGGCCGGCTTTGGCGAAGTGGTGGCGGGCATTGATGCGCGCCACTTCGAGGCCGACCTGGACGCCGTGCGCGCCAGCCACCGAGGCAGCGACGGCAGCGACGGCAGCGACGACGGTACCGAAGACGAGCGCAGCATGGACTTCGCGGCGCTGCGCGAAGTAACGCAGCTGCACCTGCAGACTTATCAACGCGAAGCCGGCCGCCCCTTTCCCCAAGATACCGCTCAGCAGCTGGCCGAAGCGGTAGGCGCGGTGTTTCGCTCATGGAATGGCGACAAGGCGGTCGCGTACCGCAACCTGCACGGCCTGGATCACGGCATGGGCACGGCCGTGACGGTGCAGCGCATGGTCTTTGGCAATGCGGGCGGTCTGTCGGGCGCAGGCGTAGGCTTTACGCGCAACCCCAGTACGGGCGAAGCCAGCCCGTGGGTGGATTTTCTGTTCAACGCCCAGGGCGAAGACGTGGTCAGCGGCCGGCGCAGCGCTCAGGGGCACGAGGCTCTGGCCACTGTGGCGCCTGCCCAGTGGAGCGAGCTGGTCGAGGCTGCAGCCACGCTGGAGCGCCACTTTGGCGACATGCAGGACTTCGAGTTCACCGTCGAGGACGGCGCGCTGTTCCTGCTGCAAACCCGCAATGGCAAACGCACCGCGCGCGCCGCGGCACGCATTGCCCTGGACTTGTGGGACGAGGGCCTGATTGACGCTGCCACTGCCTTGCAGCGCACCGCTGGCCTGGACGCCACCGCCCTGACGCTGCGCCGCATTGCCGCAAGCGATGGCGCTGCGCTGCAGCCCATTGCGACGGCGGCCACCGCCTCCACCGGCGTGGTGACCGGCGAAATCGCCTTTGGCGAAGACTTCGTGCAGCGCCGCAGCCTGGAAGGCACTCCCCTGATCCTGGTGCGCCGCGACGCCGAGACACGCGACATATCGGCGCTGGACAAGGCCGACGCCCTGCTGACCCAGCACGGCGCGCGCACATCCCACGCCGCCGTGGTGGCGCGCCAGCTGGGCAAGGTGTGCCTGGTGGGCTGCGAGGCCATGACCGTGGACGAGACGGCGCGCTGCCTGACGATTGCCGGCCAACGCTACTCCGAAGGCGACACGCTCACGCTGGACGGCAACGAAGGCCGCATCTACGCGGGCGCCGCCGAACTCGTCGATGAAGTGCCTCAGGATCTGCTGGCGAGGCTGGAGCAGCTGCGCAGCCAGGGCTGACGAAGCTGTCAAGCCGCTTCAGGGCTTGCGGTCAGCCCACGCCGTGCTCAGGCGCCGGCGCCGGGCCTGCCGGAGCGTCTTCACCGGGCTGTGCGGGCCAAGCCACCGCTGCGCGGTAGGCATGCCAGCTGGCGTGGCCCAGCAACGGCCCCACCACCAGCAGCCCCGCGCCCCACGCCAGCAGCGACGCCGCCACCAGCGCCGTGATCAGCAGCCCCCAGAAAATCATCACACCGGGGTTCTCCAGCACCACCCGCATGCTAGCGATGCCGGCGGTGAGGGCGTCGGTGTCGCGATCCAAAATCATGGGGATGGATACCACCATGCTGGAAAACACCAACGCCGCAAACACCCCGCCCACCAGCAGATAGACGGCCACAAACTGCCAGTTGGCCGGGTTGAAAACCGCCTGCAACACGCCCGTGGTGGAGGGCATGCCGGTGTTGAAGAACACCGCAAAAACCACCAGGGAAGCGCGTCCCCACAGCAGTTCCAGCACCACCAGCACCAGCACCAGCATGCCCATGCTGCCCATGTGCCTGTCCCAGCACGTCAGGGATTCGCCCAGGCTGGCGGGCAGGCCCAGCTCCAGGCGGCGGCTGGTGTCGTACAAGCCCATGGCCAGAAAAGGCCCCACCAGCAGGCAGCCGCTGGCCAGGGACATGGTGTATTCGGGCCGCGCCCGAAACACCCAGCCCAGCATCAGCGCCATGCCCCAAAAGCACGCGCCGTAAAACAGCGCCACCCCGGGCGCGGTGGCCAGGTCCCGCGCACCCCGTGCCAGCCAGCGCAGCGGGTCTTGCCAGTGCAAGGGGGTGAGCGCCAGCGGCGCTGATGGGGTGGCGGCAGTGACCGGCGCGGAAGATTCGGACATGGCAGGTCGGCATCGCTGCGGCAGTGGTGTTGCCACCACATTAACCACACCACAGGCGCGCCGCCATCAAGGAAAGTACCACCCGGCGCTGCGCACGGGGCACCCCGCCGGGTGCGCGCGCGGCGCATCAGCAGCGCATCCGGTTCCCGTCAGCCAGCAGTGTCGCCAAAGGCACGGGCCAGGGCCTGTGCCAGGTCGGCGCGCAAGTCCTCCACCGCCTCCAGTCCCACCGAAAAACGCACCACCGTGCCCGGCCGCAGGTGGGCGGTGGAGCCGCTGCGCATGCTGGGCAGGTCGTAGGGAACGACCAGGCTGATGGGCCCGCCCCAGCTGTAGCCCAGCTTGAACAGACGCAAGGCGTCGCAAAACGCATCCACCCGATCCTGGCTATGGCGGGCGTCGATCACCACGCTGAACAAGCCCGCCGCAGCGCCCTGCCCTGCATTCGCAGCGCCGCACAGCGCCTGCCAGCTGGCGTGGCCGGGTGAGCCAGGCAGCGCCGGGTGCAGCACCTGCGCCACGGCCGTCTGCGCGCCCATCCACTGCGCCAGATCGCGCGCGGCCATGTCGTGGGCGTGGTAGCGCAGCGCCATGCTGGGCAGTGATCGCAGCACGGCCTCGACGTCGTTGGCACCCACGCCCAGGCCCAGGCGCATGTGGGTGAGCTTGATGCGCAGGTGCAGGGCTTCATCGCGCGTGGTGATGCTGCCCATCAGTACGTCGCCGCCGCCACTGGGGTATTTGGTGAGCGCATGCACGGACACATCCACGCCCAGGCTGCCCTGCCCTCCCGGGCCATCGCCCAGCAAGTCAAAGGGCGCAAACGCCAGGCCGGCACCCCAGGTGTTGTCCAGCACCGTGGTTACCCCGCGCGCGCGGCAGATGCGCACCTGCTCGGGCAGGTCGGGAAACTCCAGCGTGACCGAGCCCGGCGCCTCCAGCCACACCAGCCGGGTGGCATCGGTGATCTTGGCGGCCAGGTCGGCCGGATCCAGCGGGTCGTAGATGCGGTGCTGGATGCCGTAATGGCGCAGCTCCACCTCGGCCAGCGCCTTGTTGGGGCCGTAGGCGTTGTCCGGGATCAGCACTTCGTCGCCGCGCCGCAGCAGCGACAGCGATACCGTGGCGATCGCCGCAAGACCGCTGGGCGCCAGCAGGCACTGCAGGCCACCTTCCAGCGTGGCCAGCCGCTCTTCCAGCTGGTACGTGGTGGGTGTGCCATGCAGGCCGTAGGTGTAGCTGCTCTTGTCTTTCCACTCGCGCGCTCGCAAAGCGGCCACGTTGGGGAAGATGACGGTGGACGCCTTGTGCACCGGCGGCTGCGGCGCCAGAAAGCCCTGCGGCGGCTCGTAGTCGTGGTGTATGAGTCGGGTGCGGAGGTCGGTGGCGGGTATCTGGGTCATGGGCGGATGGTAAGGCAGCGCCACCATGGCACGGATGGCTGAAATGTCCAGTCCCGCAGCCGGATACGCGATGAACGGCCTGGGCCCCTGAGATGGATGCCCGACAATCGCGCGCCATGTCCCTTGCTACGCCCTTGCTGCACCGCTGGTTTCCTTTTCTGGCCTGGCCAAGGCCTACCCTGGGCTTGATGCAGGGTGAATTCTGGGCCGGCATGACCGTGGGCCTGATGCTGGTGCCCCAGGGTGTGGCCTACGCCGCATTGGCCGGCATGCCGTTGGTGACCGGCATCTACGCGTCGCTGATACCAGCGCTGGTGGCCGTGCTGTGGAGTTCTTCCACCCGCCTGGGCGTGGGCCCCACGGCGCTCACCAGCCTGCTGATTGGCGCATCGCTCACCGGCATGGCCGAACCCGGCAGCGCCCACTGGGTCGCGCTGGCCGCGTGGATGGCGCTGCTGTCGGGCCTGTTGCAGATGGTGCTGGGCGTGGCGCGCTTTGGCTGGCTGCTCAATTTAGTGACGTCACCGGTGCTCAATGGCTTCACGCAGGCGGCGGCGCTGCTGATTCTGGCATCGCAACTACCGGCTTTGCTGGGCCTGCGCACCAGCTGGGGCGCATTGGCCGCCAGCCCGTCGCTGCACCACTTCGACCTGACTGCGCTGGCCTTCGGGCTGGGCAGCATGGCGCTGCTGGTGCTGGCCAGGCGCTGGCGCTCGGGCTTTCCGGCCGCCATCGTGGTGATCGCGCTGGCGGCCCTGGCAAGCTGGGTGGCGGGCTACGCAGACGCAGACGGCGCCGTGGTCGGTCACCTGCCTTCGGGTCTGCCGTCGCCCTACTGGCCTGGGTGGCTGTCCTGGGGCGAGCTGGGCACCCTCGTCATGCCAGTGCTGGTGGTGACCTTGGTCAGCTTCCTGGAAACGGCATCAAGCGCCAAAGTGGAACACCAGCAAGGCGGCACCCGCTGGAACGAAAACCAGGACCTGATAGCGCACGGCATGGCCAAGATCAGCGCGGGCCTGTGCGGCAGCTTTGCCACCAGCGCCTCGTTTTCACGCTCGGCCATCAACCTGTACGCAGGCGCCAAGACCGGCTGGGCCACGCTGTTTTCGCTGGTTCTGGTGCTGGCGACGCTGCTGTGGCTCACACCCGCTCTCTACCATGTGCCGCAATCGGTGCTGGCCGCCGTCGTGGTCACGGCCGTCACCAGCCTGATCAAGCCGGGCGTCATGCTGGGGCTGTGGCGCATCTCGCGCGTGGAGACCGCCATCAGTCTGGTGACCTTCGGGCTCACACTGGCCACCGCGCCGCGCATGTACTGGGGCGTGCTGGTGGGCCTGCTGATGAACCTGAGTCACTTCCTGTACCAGCGCCTGCATCCGCGCATCATCGAAGTGGGCCTGCACCCCGACGGCAGCCTGCGCGACCGCCACCTGTGGCAACTGCCGCCGCTGGCACCCCGGGTTCTGGCGCTGCGTATGGATGCTGAGCTGGACTTTGCATCGGCCAATGCGCTGGAGCGCCGGGTGGCTACCGAACTGGCCGACCGGCCCGAGCTGCGGCACCTGTGCCTGTTTGCCCTGCCCATCAACCGGATTGATGTGACAGGTGTCGAGGCCTTCATGCGGTTGCGCGCGCTGATGCAAGGCCTGGGCGGCACACTGCATGTGGCGGGCATCAAGCTGCCGGTGCACCAGGTGCTGGACAACGCAGGCGCAATGGTTCCCGGCCCCAACTTCGTCACCCACCGCACTGATGCCGAGGCCATCGCCGCACTGCAGCGCCCCGCACCCGCAAGCCCGCGGGCGGCTCCGGGCCACAATCCGGGGCACTGAGGCCATAAGCTATAGCTGCTACACTTCTCATAGAACATTTTGTTTCATTGTGTGACCACCTCCCCGGCCTCCGCTTCCATCCATCTGCGTGATCTGCGTCTGGCCACCGCGCATGCGCTGGTGGCGCAGTCGCTTGGCTCCGAAATGCACCTGCAAGGGCAAGCGCCACTGGTGTATCTGCAAAGCCTGATCGACGGACTGTGCGAGCTATCGCTCAAGGATCCCCTCACCGGGCTGCCCAACCGCCGCTATGTGCAGGCCGTGCTCGAGCGCGAGATCGACCGCGTGGCCCGCACCGGCGAAGCCGCGCTGCTGCTGATGCTGGACGTGGATCACTTCAAGCGTGTCAACGATACCCACGGCCATCTGGCTGGCGACGTGGTGCTGCAGTCGATTGCCCGCACCATCGAAACCTGTGTGCGCCCCATGGATACCGTGGCCCGCTACGGCGGTGAAGAGTTCGCCATCGTGCTGCCGGCGTGCCAGTTCGGCTTTGGCAAGGTGATCGCCGAACGCGTGCGCCGCGCCATAGAGTCCACACCGGTGCACATCTCGCCGTCGCTGACGCTCAACGTCACCGCGAGCATCGGCGGCGCTTTTGCGCTGCAATGGATCCGCAGCACTGCCGCGCTGTGGTTTGATCGCGCCGATGCCGAGCTGTACAAGGCCAAGCTGGACGGCCGCAACTGCATCAGCATCGAATCCCAGCCCGAAAGCACCGTCAGCGCAGAAGAAAAGAGTTTGCTGTTTGGCCCGCTATACACCCCATCAGGATGGGGTGACCTCCCCCCGCCTATGGAACCCTCCACAGGCAGCGCCCAATGAAAGACGAGCGATGAACGACGCGCTGTCCCCCCCAACAACCACGCCTTCGGCCAGTGCCTCAGCACCGGCCATCACACCCTCGCCCGCCTCCGCAGCGCCGATCGATGCGCGCATCATCGCCATCACCAGCGGCAAGGGCGGTGTGGGCAAAACCTTTGTTTCCGCCAACTTGGCCACCGCACTGACCCGGCGTGGACACCGGGTGCTGGTGCTGGATGCCGACCTGGGCCTGGCCAACCTGGATGTGGTGCTGAACCTGCACCCCAAGATCACCCTGCACGACGTGTTCACCGGCAAGGCCAAGCTCGACGAAGCCGTCATCAAGGCGCCTGGCGGCTTCTCGGTGCTGCTGGCAGGATCGGGCATGGTGGAGTATTCGCGCCTGACCCCCCAGGTGCGCAGCGAGCTTTTCAACGTGATCCAGGCCCTGGCGCCCAGCTACGACGTGGTGCTGCTGGACACCGGTGCAGGCATCTCCGACGTGGTGCTTTTTTCCATCTCGCTGGCCCAGGACGTGCTCATCGTGGCCACGCCGGAGCCCACCTCGCTGACGGACGCCTACGCCGCAATCAAGGTGCTGGCGACTCAGCAAAAACGCCAGCACGTGCGCATAGTGATCAACCAGGCTGCCCGCCCCGGCGACGGCCGCGCCATCACCAGCCAGCTGCAGCAGGTGCTGGATCGCTTCGTCACCACCGAATCGGGCCGCCCCATGCGCCTGATTCATATGGGTGACATACCTGCGGACACATCCGTGCGCGACGCGGTCATGCGCCGTCAACTGCTCATGCTTCAAATGCCGGGCTGCCCGGCCGCCTTGGCAGTGGCGCAGCTGGCCAACAAGATCGAATCCACCATGCTCAAACCAGCGGCCTGACCCCAGGCCGCCAAGGCGGCCTCTGGAGCGTCAATGCGCGTGCCCCCAGTAGATGAGCGCATCGCGCCCCTCTACCGACAGCGACACCTGTGCCCCCACGGGCAGCAGCACCTTGGTGGGCACATGACCGAAAGGCAGGTTGGTGAGCACGGGCGGCTTGATCTGCGTGCGCAGCCAGTCCACCACGCTTTGCAGCTTGAAGCCCTTGTCATGCGGCGTGAGCCTGTACTCGTTGAACTGCCCCAGCACCACGGCCTTTTGCCGGCCCAGCACACCAGCGTGCAGCAGCTGGGTGAGCAGGCGCTCGATGCGGTAGGGATGCTCGCCCACGTCCTCCAGAAACAGCACGCCGCCCTGGATCTGCGGAAAGTACGGCGTGCCCACCAGTGAGCACAGCACTGCCAGGTTGCCCCCCCACAGGGTGGCCTGTTCCACATAGATGTCCGGCACGGCGGCCTGGCCGCCGGGGCGGGGTTTCTCGGCTTTCATGCGCCAGCCGCTGCCCTCGCCGTGGCCGGTCAGCAGATCGTCCAGGCAGGCCAGCATGATGTCGTCGGGATCGTCCTTGCAGCCCAGGTCGCCCACCAGCGCGGGCCCTGCCCAGGTGGTGGCGCCGGTCTGTGCCAGCAGCGCGGCCTGGAAGGCGGTGAAATCACTCACGCCCACAAATTGCGTGCCGCGCTCGATGGCCTGGGCCACGGCCTGGTACTGGATGCCCGGCAGGATGCGCGTGAGGCCGTAGCCACCGCGGCTGATCAGCGCCACGTCGGCGCCGCTGGCGGCAGCACGGTGGATGGCCGCCAGGCGCGTGGCATCGTCGCCGGCAAAACGGGTATGACTGGCGAGCGCGTCGGGGTCAACCTCCACCTCGTGGCCCATGGCCTTCAGACGGGCAACGCCGCGCCGGAAGGCGGCCTTGTCGCGCACCGCGCCCGATGGCGAGTAGATGTAGATGTGCCGGGGGCCGTGGGGGTGATCGCAATGATCGTGGCCGCTGTGGTGGGTGTTGTGGGCGTGGGACAAGGCGGTGTTCCGCATCCGGTGGGATGCGCTCCGAGCAGAAAGAAACGGGCGCCGCGCCAGTGGCGGCGCCCGGGGATTCAAAGCCGAAAGTATTCCACAGCGCGCGCCGCGGCATCCCGCGCAGGCTGGGGCTGCTCCAGCGCGCAGCGCAGATGCAGACGCGACAGCCCCGCCACGGGCGCGGCGCGGCCGTCCTCTGCCATGCGGGCAAAGGCACGCGGCGCGGCGCGGTGGCCAGCGTCGGGGAACGGTGCGTCGTAGGCGCTGCCGCGGGGTGTATCTGCCTGCAGCACCAGCGTGCCAGCGAGGCGCGCAGGCGCTGCGGCCTGCAAGAGCGCACCCCATGTGTCGTCCTGCGCCACCAGCACCACGTTGCGCAGATCCAGCCGCTCCAGCAACTCTTGCAGCACCTGGCCATGCCATGCGAGATGGTGCGCGCGCTCCTTCTTGGGCTTGTCGCTCTTGCCAAAGCCGATCAGGTCGGGCGCCACCACGTGCTCACCCGCGGCGGCGAGCGCGGCCAGCAGGTGGCGGTACTGGTAGCTCCAGGCCGCCCTGCCATGCAACAGCAGCCAGGTGCGGGGCGCGTCCCGCGGTCCCTCGTCCAGATAGTGCAGGCGCAGCCCGGCCAGCGCAGGCAGGTCGCTGACATAGTGCGGCGCCCAGGGATAGTCCGGCAGGTCGGCAAAGGCCTGCCCGGGCGTGCGCAACGCGTCCTGGCGCAGCGGGTGGGCTGCGAGCTGCTGCGCGCGCTGGGCGCGGCGGCGCTCACGAAAGAAGTCACTCAGCAGCGCGCCGCACTCGTCGGCCAGCACGCCGCCCTGCACGGCGGTCTGGTGGTTCAGGCGCGGCTCGGCAAACAGGTTGACCACCGAGCCTGCCGCCCCGGTCTTGGGGTCCGCCGCGCCGAAGACCACGCGGGGCAGGCGCGCATGCAGCATGGCGCCGCTGCACATCGGGCAAGGCTCCAGCGTGACATAGAGCGTGCAGCCGTCGAGCCGGTAGTTGCCCAGCACATGCGCGGCGGCGCGCAGCGCGGCCATCTCGGCGTGCTGCGTGGGGTCGTGGCTGGCAATCGGCGCGTTGTGCCCGGTGGCGATCACCTGGCCCTCACGCACCAGCACGGCACCCACGGGCACTTCTCCCGCCTGCTGCGCGGCGCGCGCCTGGGCCAGGGCCTCGCGCATCCAGCGGACGTCGTCGGTTTCACTCATCTTTCAATAGCTGTCTGCGCTTGATGGATAAGCGCTAGAGGCCGTTTTCGTTCTCATTCCTCGTCGCCGGTCATGCCCAGCCGTTGCATCCAATCGGCCAGCGCGCGCTCGTCGGGCGTGCCTGGAAGGTGACCAGCGCCTCGGGCCGCGCCTGCAGGTAGCGCCAGTGCGGGTTGGGCCGCGCACAATGACCCAGCAGAGCCAGCGCGTCGCCCTCCCCTTGCTGCACATGCAGCGGCAGGTGGGTGACGAACGGAAAGCCCTCGTCGTCGTTGCTGATCAGGCTGGCGAACGGGTGCGCGCGCATCAGCGTCAGGGCATGGGCGCGGTCCTTGGAGGCGAACTGTGGCTGCAGGTACATGGTGATGAAGCCAGGCGGGGCAGTCCCGGACTGTACCGGCGATTTTCCCCGCGGCAGCACGCTTGGGGCGGGGGATTCGCCCTGCCCCAGCGCGCGAGGGGTTCGACTGGGATAATCCCGCCCCATGTCCCTCCTGCCCCACCAGCTTGAACTGCTCTCCCCCGCGCGCGACGCCGACATCGGCATCGAAGCCGTGAACCACGGCGCGGACGCCGTCTATATCGGCGGCCCCGCCTTCGGCGCGCGGGCCACGGCGGGCAATGACATCCGCGACCTGGAGCGGCTCATCCACCACGCGCACCGCTTCAACAGCCGCATCTTCATCACGCTGAACACCATCTTGCGCGACGACGAGCTGGAAGATGCCCGCCGCATGGCCTGGCAGGTGTACGAGGCCGGCGCCGACGCGCTCATCATCCAGGACATGGGCCTGCTGGAGCTGGACCTGCCACCCATCCAGCTGCATGCCAGCACGCAGACCGACATCCGCACGCCGGAAAAGGCCCGCTTTCTGCAGGATGCAGGCCTGTCGCAGATCGTGATTGCCCGCGAGCTGGATCTGGCCCAGATCGCCGCCATCCGCGCCGCCACCGACCCCAGCCGCACCACGATTGAATTTTTTGTGCACGGCGCGCTGTGCGTGGCCTACTCGGGCCAGTGCTTCATCAGCCACGCCCACACCGGGCGCAGCGCCAACCGGGGCGACTGCAACCAGGCCTGCCGTCTGCCCTACGAGGTGCTGGACGGTCAGGGCCGCATCATTGCGCACGAAAAACACGTGCTGTCGATGAAGGACAACAACCAGAGCGACAACCTGCGCGCCCTGATCGACGCCGGCGTGCGCAGCTTCAAGATCGAGGGCCGCTACAAGGACATGGGCTACGTGAAGAACATCACGGCCCACTACCGCAAGCTACTTGACGAAATCGTCGAGGGGGGCACGTTTGCCCGTGCATCCAGCGGGCGCACCACCTTCACCTTCACGCCCGACCCGGACCAGAACTTCAACCGCGAGTTCACCGACTACTTCGTCAATGGCCGCAAGGACGACATTGGCGCGTTTGACACGCCCAAGACGCCGGGGCGCGCCATCGGTTGGGTCACGCAACTGGGCGACAACTGGTTCGAGCTGGAAGTGAGCGACAAGGCCTGCGTGCTGCACAACGGCGACGGCCTGTGCTACTACAACCTGCAAAAAGAACTGGTGGGCGTGCACATCAACCGCGCCGAGAGCGTACATGCCGGCAAGGGCATCTGGCGTGTGTTCCCCAAGGACCCGATTGCCGGCTTCAAGGATTTACGCAAGGGCCTGGAGATCAACCGCAACCGGGACATGGACTGGGTGCGCACGCTGGAGAAAAAGTCCAGCGACCGGCGCATCGGCCTGTGGGCCGGCCTGCAGGAAACCCCGGATAGCCTTTCGCTGACGCTCACCGACGAAGACGGTTTCGTCGGCAGTGCGGCGATCCCCCACGCGCACCAGATCGCCACCGAGGCGGCCCGCGCCGAAACCACGCTGCGCGAGCAGCTGGGCCGCTTTGGCACGACGATTTTTGAAGTCCACGACCTTGCGCTGCAGTTGTCGCAGCCGTGGTTTGTACCGGCATCGGCCCTCAACCAGCTGCGCCGCGACGCGCTGGCGTCACTCGAACAGGCGCGTGCCAAGGGCTTCGTGCGCCTGCCGCGCGCCACCCCCGTGGAGCCGCCCGCGCCCTTCCCCGAGGACACGCTGACCTATCTGGCCAACGTGTTCAATCACAAGGCGCACGACTTTTACGTGAAGCACGGCGTGAAGGTGATCGACGCCGCCTACGAGTCGAAAGAGGAAGAAGGCGAAGTCAGCCTGATGATCACCAAGCACTGCGTGCGCTTTTCGATGAGCCTGTGCCCCAAGCAGGCCAAGGGCGTGATCGGCGTGAAGGGCACCATCAAGGCTGAGCCGCTGCAGCTGATCAATGGCCGCGAAAAACTCACCCTGCGCTTTGACTGCAAGCCCTGCGAGATGCATGTGGTGGGCAAGATGAAGAAATCGGTGCTGAACCAGCACCGCAAGGAGATGCAGGAGCACCCGCTGCAGTTCTACCGCACACGGCCAGTTTCCTGACCGGCCGCCTGCTGGCCGATAGTTTGCGCCATAGCCAAAACACGCTTTAGCCCGCGTGAGCAAAGCGCCAGCAGCTATAGACTAAATAGCAAATTTTGCGCGCATAAGCACATAGCCAACGCATCTTTCCAGGCCGTTGCGCCTTGGCCGACAATGCCCGGCCTATCTCCAACACCCCAAGGAAGACACACGATGCGCATCGAAACCCTGGCCGTTCACGCGGGTTATGCACCCGACCCCACCACCAAGTCCGTGGCCGTGCCCATCTACCAGACGGTGGCCTACGCCTTCGACAGCGCCCAGCACGGTGCCGACCTGTTCGACCTGAAGGTGCCCGGGAACATCTACACCCGCATCATGAACCCCACCACCGACGTGCTTGAGAAGCGCGTCGCGGCGCTGGAAGGCGGCATTGCCGCTGTGGCCGTGGCGTCGGGCATGGCGGCCATCACCTACGCCATCCAGGCCATTGCCGAGGCGGGCGACAACATCGTCAGCGCCAGCACGCTGTACGGGGGCACCTACAACCTGTTTGCCCACACCTTCCCGCAGCAGGGCATCGAGGTGCGCTTTGCCGACCCGCGCGACCCCGCCAGCTTTGGCAAGCTGATTGACGCGCGCACCAAGGCCGTCTTCATCGAATCCATCGGCAACCCCCTGGGCAACGTGACCGACATCCGCGCGCTGGCCGACGTGGCCCATGCCCACGGCGTGCCGCTGATCGTGGACAACACCGTGCCCAGCCCCTACCTGCTGCGCCCCATCGAGCACGGCGCCGACATCGTGGTGCACTCGCTCACCAAATACCTGGGCGGCCACGGCAACAGCGTGGGCGGCGCCGTGGTCGATAGCGGCAAGTTCCCGTGGGCCGAGCACAAGGCCCGCTTCAAGCGCCTGAACGAGCCGGACGTGAGCTACCACGGCGTGATCTACACCGAAGCCCTGGGCCCGGCCGCCTACATCGGCCGCGTGCGCGTGGTGCCGCTGCGCAACACGGGCGCGGCCATCTCGCCCCACAACGCTTTTTTGATCTTGCAGGGCATCGAGACCCTGGCCCTGCGCATGGACCGCATCTGTGACAACACACTGGCGCTGGCTCACTACCTGCAAGCACACCCCAAGGTGGAATGGGTGCGCTACGCCGGCCTGCCTGACCACCCGGACCATGCGCTGGTGCAGCGCCAGCTGGGCGGGCGGGCGTCGGGCATTCTGTCGTTCAGCCTCAAGCAGCAAGGCGACGACCCACGCGCCGCCGGTGCGCGTCTGCTGGATGGGCTCAAGCTGTTCACGCGACTGGTGAACATTGGCGACGCCAAGTCGCTGGCCACGCACCCGGCATCGACCACGCACCGCCAGCTCAACCCCGAAGAACTGGCCAAGGCTGGTGTGACCGAAGGCATGGTGCGTCTGTCGGTGGGCATCGAACATATCGATGACCTGCGCGCCGACCTGGCACAAGCGCTGGAAGCCGTTTGACCGATATTGCGGCGATCCCGCATTCAGATTCGGAATAAAAAAGGCCGGTGCATGCACCGGCCTTTTTTCACCTTGAAGAACTTGCAGGCAGCATCAGAAACGGTAGCCCACGCCCACGCCGATCAGCACCGGGTCAACCTTCAGCGTGCCGACGCCGCGGACATCCGTGTCGATGTACACCTTCTTCACGTCGAGGTTCAGCGACCAGTTCTTGTCCAGCAGGTAGTCAACGCCCACCTGCAGCGCGCCGCCCCAGCTGTTGCGCTTCACGTCCAGACCGGCAGGCAGCTTGACGCTGGAAAAGCGCGTGTAGTTGATACCAGCGCCAACGTAAGGCTTGAACGCGCCCATGCCGGTGAAGTGGTACTGGGCCAGCAGCGTGGGCGGCAGGTGCTTGAGCGAGCCGATATCGGCACCGTTCAGACGCACGTCGTGCTTTTGCGGGTAAGTCAGGATCAGCTCTGCCGCAATGTTGGGCGTGAAGAAGTAGGACACATCCACTTCAGGCAGCCACTTGTCGTTGACGCTCACACCGGCAGCGCCAGCGGTGCCACCGTTGTCGCTGTTCAGATGCACGGCACGCGCGCGCACCATCCAGGAACCTTCCGTCACCTGCTGCGCGAAGGCAGCGCCGGAGGTCATTGCACACAGAACGGCCAGGGTCAGAAGATTCTTTTGCATAAGGATTCGTTGTTTCGGTTATCCGGGGACGACCCCCGTGACTCATATTAAGCCTACGAAACGACAGGACAATATTGCCGTAGATCAAATCGCGCAGGGCCCGGCACTGCGCCGCGACGGGACAGTTTCACGAATGCAACACACAACGAGCCCTGCTTTCAGTGCCCAGCAGATGTGCCGCGCAGGCGCCCCAACAACATCCAGCCGGCCAGCACCACAGCCCCTGCCACCAACCCTGCCAGCGCATTGAGCCCCTGGGTCGCCAGGGCCGACCACAGCCCGCCCAGCGGCAGACCGCCCGCCGCAGCGCCCAGGCCCTCGATGGCGTGGTGCAGCGCGGGAACGCCGTGCACCAAAATGCCACCGCCCACCAGAAACATGGCCGCCGTGCCCACCACCGACAGCGCCTTCATCAACCGGGGTGCCGCTGCCAGAATGCCGCGCCCCAGCGTCTGCGCGGCAGTGCCGGTGCGCTGGCTCAGCCACAGGCCCAGGTCATCCAGCTTGACGATGCCCGCCACCAGGCCATAGACGCCCACAGTCATCAGCACGGCAATGCCCACCAGCACCGCCACCTGCTGTGCCAAAGGTGCGGTGGCCACCGTGCCCAGGGTGATGGCAATGATTTCGGCCGACAAAATGAAGTCAGTGCGCACGGCGCCCTGGACCTTGTCCTTTTCCAGCGCAACCACATCCACCGCCGGGTTGGCATTGGCCTGGATGTGCTGCGCATGCGCAGCCGCGTCTTTCTGGGGGGAGTGCAAGAACTTGTGCGCCAGCTTCTCGCAGCCTTCAAAGCACAGAAAAGCCCCGCCCACCATCAGCAAGGGCGTGATCAGCCAGGGCAGAAAGGCGCTGATGAGCAGCGCCGCGGGCACCAAAATTGCCTTGTTGACCATCGACCCCTTGGCCACGGCCCACACCACGGGCAGTTCACGGTCGGCACGCACACCGGTCACCTGCTGGGCGTTGAGCGCCAGGTCATCACCCAGCACGCCAGCCGTCTTTTGCGCCGCCACCTTGGTCATGACGGACACATCGTCGGCCATGGCTGCGCTCTTTTTGGCAGCCACCTTGGTCATCAGTGCCACGTCGTCGAGGATGGTGGCGATGTCGTCCAGCAGGGTCAGAAGGCTTGCACCGGCCATGGTCACTCCAAATAGTCAGGGAATGGCATTATGACCAGAACCGACTCCAGCGCTTGCCCATCAAGCGCTGGAGGCTATGGTTTTAATAGTGCCGTCGTCTTTCGTCGGCTCTGTCAGCCCACCCACTTGCGCGCGTTGCGCCACACGCGCATCCAGGGGCTCAGCGCATCCTTGCCGCCGGTGGCGGCCAGGTCGGTCCAGCTCATCTGGATGTTGCGCAGCACCCGCTCGGGGTGGGGCATCATGGCCGTGAAGCGGCCGTCTGCCGTGGTCACGGCCGTCAGGCCGCCTGCGCTGCCGTTGGGGTTGAAGGGGTAGCGTTCGGTCGGCTGGCCGTGGTTGTCCACGAAGCGCATGGCGCGCACCACCTTGTCCGCGTCGCCGCGGTACTGGAAGTTGGCATAACCCTCGCCGTGTGCCACGGCAATCGGCAGGCGGCTGCCGGCCATGCCCTGCAGGAAGAGGCTGGGCGACTCCAGCACCTCGACCATCGACAGACGCGCTTCAAAGCGGTGGCTCTGGTTCGTCGTGAAGCGCGGCCAGTCCTGCGCGCCGGGGATGATGTCGGCCAGCTCGGCAAACATCTGGCAGCCGTTGCACACGCCCAGGCCGAAGGTGTCGGTGCGCGCAAAGAACTGGCGGAACTGCTGCGACAGGCGCTCGTTGAAGGTGA